>NZ_JAIXHU010000060.1:0-13359 GCF_025671395.1 Paraclostridium sp. AKS73
ATTACAATATGATAATCTTTAATATAAAATATAATTTATTATTTATATAATAATTTGCACTTTAATTTCTATTTTATACACTATTTGTATAAATCTTAAATTCACATAAAAATAGTCATATGACTAGTTTTTTATAAATTATAATATCACAGCTCCTATTAATCCAAATATAAAAAGCGGTATATTGTAATGTAAAAATGTAGGAACGCAAGTATCCCAGATATGATCATGTTGTTTGTCTACATTAAGCCCAGCTGTAGGCCCCAATGTACTATCTGATGCTGGAGATCCTGCATCTCCTAAAGCTCCAGCTACTCCTATTAATAAAATTATAGCTTGAATACTAAATCCTAGGCTAAGACCTAATGGACAATAAATAGCGGCTATTATCGGCAAAGTTCCAAATGAACTTCCTATTCCCATAGTCACTAGTAGTCCTACTAAAAGCATAATTAAAGCACCTATGAATTTGCTATTTCCAACTATTCCAGATACAGATGCTACCAATGTCTCCACTTCACCTGTTTCTCTAAGAACACTTGCGTATCCTGCCGCTACAAGCATTATAAATGCTATAAGACCCATCATTTTTATTCCACCGTCTACCAACTCATCTATCTCGCTAAATTTAATAGCTTTAGTAACAAATAGCACTATTATAGCACATAAACCTCCCAGTGGTAGTGACCCAGTTAAAATTTGAACTACAAATGCAGTTATAGCTCCTAAAAGTGCACACCAATGTTTAGTTGTCATTTTTTCATCAATTTGATTTTCTTCTAAACCTTCGATTTTCATATCTTTATAATCTCTAGGTTTTCTATATGTTATAAATACAGCTACTAACAGACCTAAAATCATCCCAATTGCAGGTATCCACATTACTCCCGTAACCATATTAGTAGTTGCATCTATTCCATTAGCTATCATTTGGTCTCTTATAATGTTTTGGAAAATCAACCCAAACCCAACTGGAATTGCAATATATGGCGTTTTAAGGCCAAATGTTAATGCACATGCAACTGCTCTTCTATCGATTTTTAATTTATTCATAAGTGATAATAATGATGGTATTAATATTGGTATAAATGCTATATGAACTGGAATAAGATTTTGAGAAAAACATGATATGAACGCTATTAATAAGATTAGTGTAATTTTTTTGTTCTTAACTACTTGAGATATTTTTTTTGCTAGAATTGATGCTAATCCTGTTTTACTTACAGCTACAGCCAAAGCTCCTAACAATATGTAACTTAGGGCAGTCTCAGCATTCCCCCCCATGCCTCCTACTAAAATAGTCATAGTATCGCTTAAAGACATCCCAGAAAAAATCCCAGCAACTATAGCTGCTACAATAATTGATAAAAATACATTAAACTTAAGCAAACAAAGTACAATCATCACAGCAATAGAAATTACGACTGGATTAAAAAACTCCATATAAAATCCCCCTTTATTAAGTTAAAATCTTTTATATATTAAAATTTTTCAGAATTTAACCTTTGAGATAATTATATGCTAATTTGTTATATATTTGTTAAGTTTTTGTACACAAAAAATTTCTTAAGATTACATATAATTTTAAATTTTTTTAATTATTGACATAAAAAAAGACTCTCTCGCATGAGAGAATCTTACTTTAGACAATCTATAATTATAATATAGTTATGTTTTCTGCTTGAGGACCTCTAGCACCTTCAACTATATTAAAGCTTACTTTTTGACCTTCTTCTAAAGTTTTGAATCCGTCTTTTTGTATAGCTGAGAAATGAGCGAATACATCATCTCCACCTTCTACAGATATGAATCCAAATCCTTTTTCACTATTAAACCATTTTACTATTCCATTAGTCATTGAAATGTTCTCCTAAATACCTACATGAAGTTCTCACTTCATTTATTTAAATCAGTAATTCGTTAATCACTGTAATACTTATTATACCACTTATTTTGAAAATGTATACACTTTTTTCAAATTTATTTTAATTTCTGTAATTTAAAACTTTTATATTTATACTATCTGATATGCATTGATCTTCGCCTATATTATCAAAAAATTCTTGTATATCCTCATATTCTGTATCTTCATTAATAACTAATTTATACTCACTATCATCTTCAAATCCAAAAACTATAGTATTACTTTCTTCACAAAACCATAAAAGATCTTCCGTTATATGGCAAAGACCTACAAAGTCAACTTTGTGAGATTCTCCTTGTTGCATAAATTCAAATTTCAATTCTGTTATATCAATCATAATTCCTCCTGATGCCAGCCCTAGCGTCTAAATATATATTTAATTTTTTCTTAATATAATATATCAATAATAACTAAATACTTCAATTATTATTTAATATTAATTAGTGACAAGCGTCACATGAATCCAGTTTTCCTGACTCTTTTATAGTTCCTGAAAGTATAGTTTTGCTCCTACTCAATGTTTTGCACTTACTAGTTGTGTGATATGACTTACCATTGATGTCCAATATACTTTTTCTTCTTTTAAACTATTATTATTTATATTTCCTGGGTTATTATTTGAGTATCCCTTATCGCTTCCACTTTTATAGCTACCTTTTTTACAGTCAATTTTTAATCCGTCCCCGGTAGATACAACAACTATATTTCCACATTCATCACTTCTATGTACTTCAATATTTTCTTGTTTCAACTTCTCCATAGTTTCTTTATGTGGATGTCCATATTTATTATCCTTACCTACCATTATAACTGCATACTCTGGGTATATATTATCTAAAAAAGATTTAGTTGTGCTGCTATGAGAACCGTGATGTCCCACTTTTAATAAATCCACATCTTCAGTTCTTATTTTTGACTCTATTTCAGATTCTGCATCTCCCATTAATAATATTTTATCGTTTCCATTTATATATTCAAGAACTATAGAATTGTTATTTGGGTCATCTGTGTTTGCAACTGATAAAACTTTAAACTTTGACGTTCCTAAATCAAACTCACTATTTAATAAAGGCACACTAGGGTATAGACCTTTGTTTGCAATAGATTCTATAAAATCTCTATATGTTTTTGTGTTTGCATCTCCATTACTTACATATACATTCTTTACTGGTATTGAGTTTATAACTGCATCAAGCCCCCCTATATGGTCTGCATGAGGATGTGTAGCAAACACATATTCAAGTTCTTTTATTCCTGATTTTTTCAAATATTCTACAATTTTTCCTTCATCATCATTATCTCCACCATCTATAAGTGCTGCTTTATTTCCTTGTTTTATAAGTATAGCATCACTATTTCCAGTATCTATAAAATGTATTTCCGATTGTGATTTATTGCCTGATTCATAAGACTTTACCTGCGTTTCATTTTTAACTTCATTTAAATTCTTACTTTGACACCCTGATGTAAATATAATTGCAATAAATAAAATAATAAATATTGTTATTTTTTGTATTTTTTTATATCTTTTCATACATTCTCCTTTTTTATAAATTTCACTGTACAATATTTTAACATATAAGCTGAATTTAACAATACAAATTCAATTCACCTCAATAAGTATATCTTTTAATAAATAACCTAAAAAAAGCATGTAGTTATTAACTACATGCTTTTTTTCTAATTAAATTTTTATATTCACACTTTAATATATTTAATATATCTTTCAAAATTAAATATATTGGGATAATAACCAAAATAATCATATAATTATAATTTATAGCTTTTTTATATTTAATCTTGATAAATTAAAAAAAGCTCTAGTCATTCCACATCCAAAACATTTTATTTCAAATAAATTATACCATAAACAAAAACTTTTACTTTCTATATAGCTAATTGGAATTAAGTATATTATTGTAATTACAAAAATGTATACTAAAAATCTAATTATTTTACCATTGAAGTGGTTCCCCATTATCATCCGTTATTTTATCTATTATTATAAAAATCAAATCCACAATTACCCAAATTCCACTAATTATAGTAGTTATTCCACAGGTTAATATTCCCCCTAAAGTTAATGCTAGTAAAATAAACCCTTCTGTGTTATCTCCTACATAAAATCTGTGTATTCCCATAGTTCCAAATAATATACATAAAATTACAGCCATTAGCTTACTCTTTGTTCCTTTTGTATTAACTCCTGAAAATCTTTTTTTAAGTTCTACCCCACAGTAAATACATATATCTGCCTTTTCATCAGTTTCTTTCCCACATGCATAACAGTAGGAATTTCCTCCCCCCCTTTTTACTCCACATTTAGTGCAAACAGATGACTCATAATCCATTTCATTTGCACAGTTTCTACAATATATTTTTCGATTCGTAGAATCCTTAATTTTAGGTATATAAGGCTTATTTAATTCATTTCCACAACTTATACAAAACTTTGAATCTTCATTTACTTCATTTCCACAAAACTTACAAAATTTATTTCCTTTTCCTATCGAAACTCCACAATCTACACATATGCTTGCATTTTCTTTCAGTTCATTTCCACAGTTTTTACAATACAATAATAATCCCCCCTAATATTTAAGCTTTAAAACTTCTATATTATATTTATTGCTATCATATTATATGCTTGCAAAATTTTTCTTATACACAATATCTTTTTTCATTTTTTGTATATCTAAAATTTCTCTATGTTACCTCACAAATATATGAGTTTTAACTAAGTTTTGATATCCTTGGTTTAAATTATCTGTATGTACAATGTTTTTAAAATTAATTACGATATTTAGCTTTCCAGGTTCTATGCGTAATTAAATAAAAAAGCTACTTCAAAAATATTTTATAATTATTTTGAAGCAGCCCTTTTTAATAAATTATTTTATTTTTAAAGAACTACATATTCCTCCACATTCTAAACAAACACAATCAGGTTCTTTGCTTTCTGTAATTTGAATAGATATCGAGTCACATTTATAACATTTTAATTTGTAAACACTCCCACTTTTTAAAAGTGGTTCAACTAAACTTTCTTTATTTTCTCCCATTTCATCTCAACTCCCAAAATACATTTTACTTTTTTAACTATAGCATATACATATCTACCTATACAAAATAAGTATATTATTTATAAAACTCACTAATATTACTATTTTTATTATTTAATACTGTAATTCTTTTTTAATTTCATTATCTGATTTTATCTCTTCTGGATTTTTTTGTTCTAAATAAACTTTTACATCCTGTTGACCAGTTCTTATTTCAAACCATTTTTCAATATTGCCTATGTTGTTTGCTAAGTTTTCATCACTACTGTACAGAACAAGTGTAGGAATCTCTTTAGATTTATCCTTTTCACCAATTAAATATCCTACATATACTTCATTTACTTGAGGATATATGGACTTTAACTCTTTTGCAATTTCACTTGTTCCCATTTCAGATTCCTTAATTTTTTCAACTTCATCTTTATTTTCAACTGATTATCTATTATAAAATCACTACTTTTACTTTTAACTTCATTTATATATTTATCAATATCTGAAATTTTACTTTCATCTTGTTTTATAACTAATTTTTTATCTTCAAATCCATAATCGCTTAAACTTTGTTGTAATTCTTTTAGATGATTGCTAGAAATTTTTTCCCCTACTACAACAAGTGTAATAGTATCATTTTTTTCACTTACATTTTTACTTACAACATATTGATTTCCTAACTCTTCTCTTATAAATTTATCTAAATTACTTTCATCTAGAGTTTCCTTTATCATACTAACAGCAGAAAACATACTTGGTATTATAACAATAATAGATGCTATTATTATAATTTTTTTAACTTTTCTTTCTTTTATATCGCATACATTTATTCTTGTTGGTATATTTAATGCCTTTGTGACTATAACAGTTGCTATCGTTATAAAAAATCCATTTATAAAAAATAAATATCCCGCTCCAAAAAACATTCCATATTGTTTTGTCGCTAATCCATATCCAGCAGTACAAAGTGGGGGCATAAGTGCAGTAGCTATTGCAACTCCAGGTATAACATTACTTGACTTATTACGGGTAATTCCTATCATACCTGCTATTCCACCTACAAAAGCTATTATAACATCCCAAATAGTAGGGCTAGTTCTTGATAATATTTCACTTCCAGCTGTTGTTATTGGAGTAATTGAAAAGTAAAGCGTAGACGTTACTATACTTATTACGATTGAAATTATCAAAATTCTGAAAGCTTCTCTTAAAAGCTTCACATTATATGTTCCTACTCCATAGCCTATTCCTATAATTGAACCCATTAATGGAGAAATTAACATAGCTCCTATAATAACAGCAGTTGCATTCATATTCAATCCAACAGACGCTATTATTATTGCACAAATTAAAATTATAAAATTCGCTCCATGTACATTCATTCCCTCTAATATATTTTCATGAATTTCTTCATGAGTAGCTTGATTTCTTGTGAATTCATATATAAATTTTTCTTTATTTATTTTCATTTCATTGCCTCCTACACAGTATATATATAATTATGTCACTTAATCTCGTTTTAAATTTACTACAATAGGAAAATTTATACAAGTTCATGAATTAATGTTGTAATTTTTAGTAAATAGTTATATAAATCAAAAACCTTGTTAATACTAGTAGTCGGAGGTAATTTTATGGAAGAATTTATAAATTTTTTAGATAGTAATTTATACCTTAATGGTTTTAAAATGATTAAACTAAGTAGTAATAAAATTCTTATATTTAAATCTTTTAGTAAGTATTCTAAATGTATTTATATAGATATTATCGATGATATAATACAAGTAAAAATAGATAAAATTTTTGATGTTTATGGATTTTATAATGGGATTGAACGTTTAATGCTTCCTAAAAATTCTTTTAACGATATGAAAAGTTCATTAAACTACATTCAAAAAAATTGCAGATAAAAATTGTCTGTGATTAACGAAAAAAAGACCTCTATATTTAGAGGCCTTTTTTCTTTATTATTATAATATTATAATTCCTTATTTTAAACATGCTATTCCTAAAACACTAGGTCCTGAGTGACAAGAAACACAAGCTCCTATTCTAAAAGGATATACGTTTCTTGGCTGTAACTCTTCTTTTACTTTTCCATAAATTTTTTATGTTCATTTACATCATCACCGTATCCAACATAAACATCTTTATCAGAGAAGTCTTCACCTATCTCTAATCTAAGTTGCTCTATCAATGAAGGTATTATTTTTTACTACCTCTTACCTGAGTCTTTTGCTTAACTAAGCCATCTTCTATTTTTAATATAGGTTTTATATTAAGTAAAGTTCCTATAGCAGCTTTAGTTCCTGATATTCTTCCACCTTTTTGTAAGTAGTCTAATGAATCAACAGAGAAAAATACATTTACCTTTTCCTTTTCTTCTTCTAATTTATTCACAATTTGTTCTATATCATATCCTTCAGTTGCCATTTTAGCAGCTTCACCTATTAAAAGTCCACCGCCTATAGAAAGTCCATATGTATCAAATATATAAACCTCTCCCTCAATATCATTTTAGCTATCATAGCTGATTGATATGTTCCAGATGCAGCAGATGAACCCGCTAAGTATAAAACTTGTTTACCTTCACTTATGTACTTTTCAAAAGTTTCTTTAAATGTAGCATATGTAATTTGAGATGTAGATGGTATATTCTCACTACTTCTTAGTAATTTGTAAAATTCATCTTCACCTATGTCTACTCCTGCTTTATACTCTTTTCCTTCAAATATTATAGTTGTTGGCAGTACCTCTATATCGTATGTTTTCATTATATTCTCGGGTACATCATTCATTGTATCACATAGTATTTTTATATTACTCATTATATAAACTCCCTTTGTAAAAAGTAACTTAATTTCATTCTAAAATAATTATACATGTATATGAGTTTAATATCAAACTTTATTAATATTTTAATGTGTATTATTTTACAGTTATAACTTCCTAATTCTGTGGAAATCTATTTAAGAAAGGATGTGTTTATATGAGTCATAAATTCAAAAAAGGTGAATATGAAAAGCTGTTGAACATGCTAAAGCATTACTTGAAAATAACGTTGGGATGTCAGATATCCTAGCTAAAACAAATTTGTGTGAAAATGATGTTAAGAAAATAATAGAAAAAAGACAAGCTGAATTAAATGATAAGCATCCAGATTTCCATTAGATAATTTATGGACTTTCTAAATTTTTAGAAAGTCCATAAATTTTTAATGATTTTAAAATTATTATTTTAAGCAAATTTTAATAAATTTTTTCTTTCCTACTTGAACTATGATAGTTTCATTTATATTTATATTCTTTATATCATCTAATTTTTCATTGTTAACTTTAATACCACCTTGTGTTATAAGTCTTCTAACTTCACTTTTACTACTTACTAATTTATTTTTAACTAACTCATCTATCAAATCAAATTCAGATTTTAATACTTCTATAGTTTGTATATCATTAGGTATTTGACCTTTTTGAAAGACTTCTTTAAATCTATTTTCTGCATCTATAGCTTTTTCCTCTTCATGGTATAATTTAACTATTTCTTTAGCTAGGTTCATTTTTATATCCCTAGGATTTACTCTATTTTCTTCTAAATCTAGTTTGATATTATCTACTACATCAGGATGAATATCTGTTACTAATTCAAAGTATTTGATTATAAGCTCATCAGGTATAGTCATAGCTTTTTCATACATTACATTAGCTTGTTCATCTATTCCAATATAATTCCCTAAACTTTTACTCATTTTATCTTTGCCATCTAATCCTTCAAGCAAAGGCATAAATATAGTTACTTGAGGTTCTTGGTTAAATTCTTTTTGTAACGCTCTTCCCATTAGCACATTAAATCTTTGATCAGTTCCTCCTAGCTCTATATCTGCTTTTATCTCAACTGAGTCAAATCCTTGCATTAGTGGGTAGAAAAATTCATGTAGTGATATTGGAGTCTGACTTTCATATCTTTTTTTGAAATCTTCTCTTTCGAGCATTCTAGCTACTGTAGTAGTAGATGCTAAACTTATAGCTTCCTCAAAACTTAATTTTGATAACCATTTACTATTAAAGACAATTTCTGTTTTTGCTTTATCTAGAACTTTTAAAATTTGTTCCTCGTACGTCTTAGCATTTTCTAGTACTTGCTCTGTGCTAAGAGCCTTTCTAGCCTTAGATTTTCCTGTAGGATCTCCTATTTTTCCTGTAAAATCTCCTATAATTATAACTACCTTATGACCTAAGTCTTGTAACTGCTTCATCTTTCTTAGCACAACGGTGTGTCCTAAGTGTATATCTGGTGCACTAGGGTCTAATCCTAATTTAACTACCATAGGTTTATTTTCTTTTTGAGATTTTTCTAGTTTATTTTTAAGGTCTTCTATCCCTATTATTTCATCTACACCTTTAGATATTATTCTTATTTGTTCATCTATGCTTTTCATAATTAATCCTCCTTAAAATTTTATATAAATTAATTTTTAAGGATGGGAGCTTAAATATTATACGGCGCCAATACAATAAAAAAACTCCCGCCCTTATAAAAAGGACGAGAGTATTACTCACGTGTTACCACCTTAATTCATCATTATTTCGCAATAATGACCTCTTCAAGTACGCCAACTTATTGGGATACTCTAGCACTATAACGTGTGCAAAATCCGGCAACTGCCTACTGGTTGTTATCTTTCGGAGTGCAGCTCAGAGATGTATTCAAGCTAAATTATCTTTTGCCCCTCTCACCAACCGGGTACTCTCTGTAAAGATTACATTAACCTTACTCTTTCTCGTCAAAGCTTTTTTTATAATTGCTTATTTTTATAATATGACTTTTTAATATATTTTGTCAATACTTTTTAAAAATATTCATAATTATTAAAATTTATCAATTTAATAATCATCATACTTATCCCAGTCTTCTTCTTGTTTCTCTTTTTTTCTTTCTATAACCTTTAAGATAAGTAATATTATACTTCCAACTATAATAGCTACGTATGCACATATAACTATCATTCCTATAAAATATAACAATTTATTTTTCTTCCTCTATAACTACAGCTGTTCCATAGGCTAGCATCTCTGCTGCTCCTTGCATGACTGCTGCTGATGTTAATCTAAATCCGATTATAGCATTAGCTCCTTTGTTTTCTGCGTCTTCAACCATTCTTCCTATAGCTACTTTTCTAGCTTCTTCTAGCATTTCATCATAACCTTTTAGCTCTCCACCAACTAATTGCTTAAAACTTGCTCCAATGTCTTTTCCTATATGTTTTGCTCTTATCGTGCTTCCTTTCACTAACCCAACAACTTCTACTATTTTTTCCCTGGTACATTTTCAATTGTTAATATTTGCATGTTAATACCTCCTTTTTAGTTATTAATAACTTATATATATTATATACTATATATAAAGCTTTTGCTATATACATTAATTCTACCATATAATAGAAAATTAAATATTGTTTAATAAAATCACTACATAAAGTTTGCTTAAAATTCAAGTCAATTAATAATAAATTTCTCCCACCTATATTTATATAAAAAAGAGCTGTTTCATATATGAAACAGCTCTTTTTTATATATTTAAAATCCTACTGGTATACCAAAACTCATCCATATTACAAATAGTATGGTCCAAGCTATTAAGAATGTCATAGAGTAAGGTAACATCAACGATATAACCGTACCAATTCCCGTATCTTTTTTATATGCTTGCATAAACACTATAACCATTGCAAAGTAACTCATAAGTGGAGAAATTATATTTGTAGAACTATCTGCTATTCTATATGCAGTTTGAACTACATCTGCTCCTATTCCAAGCTTTAAGAACATTGGTATAAATACAGGAGCCATTATAGCCCATTTAGCTGATGCAGATCCCATAAACAGGTTTATAAACCCTGTTATAATTATAAATCCAACAAGCAAAGGTATTGATCCTATATTTATAGACTGTAAGAACTCTGCTCCTCTTACAGCAATTATAGTTCCTAAATTTGTATATTCAAAGTATTTTATAAACTGTGCTGCAACGAATGCTAAACATAAATATCCACCCATTGAACTCATCGCTTTACTCATATGAGCTGCAACTTCTTTTTCATTTTTTACAGTTTTAGCAATTTTACCATAAACTACTGATGGTACAAAGAACATTAATGCTATTATTGGTATTAGACCATTCATTAAAGTTGAGTGATCAACTATAGAGTCTAAGAAACTTGCTTTATCTAAGTTCCTTAAAAATGAATTAGGCATTGCAACAAGAATGACTAATCCAATTACCATAAATAATAAAGTAAAGTTTGCAACCTTCATAGCTTTAGCTTCTTCAGGTTTTATAGTTTGTAAATCACTAGCTCTTGTCATTCCATCTGAATTACTATCCATTTTAGAATCATACTTACCTAGTTTAGGTTCTATAACTTTAGTAGTTATTATAGTTCCTAATATTGTTATTAAAAATGTAGATACTACCATAAAGAAATAGTTAGCAGTAGCACTTATACTAACTGTAGGATCAATTATATGTGCTGCCTCATTTGTTATTCCTGCTAGCATAGGATCTATTGTTCCAATTATTAGGTTTGCACTAAATCCTCCTGAAACTCCGGCAAATGCTGCTGCTATACCTGCTAGTGGATGTCTTCCATAAGCCATAAAAACTAAAGCTCCAAGCGGAATTAATATAACATACCCTGCATCTGATGCCATGTTTGACATGATTCCTAAGAAAACTACAGTTGGAACTATTAATTTTGATGGTGTTACACTAACTATTTTTTTAAGTAATGTTCCTATATATCCTGAACTTTCCGCCAATCCTATTCCTAACATTCCAACTAAAACAACTCCCAGTGGTGCAAATGAAGTGAAGTTTGTTACTGCATTTTCTAGCATATATTTAAACCCTTCACCATTTAATAAGTTAACTGCCGTTATCGTTTGTTTTTCCACTTCCATCGTTTCTCTATTTATAAGTTCGGCTGTTACACTTAACCCCATATTCGCTGCTATTGCAGATATAATAGCGATTGCAATACAAAGCATTGCAAATAAAGTAACTGGATGTGGCAATTTATTACCTATGTACTCTATACCATCTAGAGACTTCATCAAAAACTCTTTTTTCTTTAACTGCTGATTTACTCATATTACGCCCCCTTTATTTATATTTATCATTCTTTTTTATAATGGTAGCATAGGGTTAACAAAAAAACAATGCAGTTTTTCAATATTCTATATTTTCAAATTTTTCATCATTTTATACAAATAATCTCATTTTATACATTCTTTTATATGTAATAACCTTAAATTATAATTAATTTTATAATTAAACAAAAAGCGATCTTAACCTAAGATCGCTTTTTCATTATTTTATTTTATGTTTTCTATAATATCAGTTAATATATTATTTAATTCATCGCTTATTTCATTTAAACCATTGTGCGTTATATTAACAATTTCCTTAGTCATTGGAAGTTCTCCTAAAAGTTTTAAATCCATTTCATTTAAGAATTCTTCTGTTTCTTCTCCATCAAATAGCTTTATTTTTTTATCACAATCTGGACATTGAATGTAGCTCATATTTTCAACTACACCTAATACTTTTATATTAAGCATTTTAGCCATATTTACAGCTTTTGCTACTATCATAGATATCATATCTTGAGGAACTGAAACCATTATAACTCCATTTAAAGGTATGTTTTGCATTACTGTAAGTGGTACATCCCCTGTTCCTGGAGGCATATCTATTAATAAATAATCTAGCTCTTCCCACATTACATCTTTATAAAACTGTTTCACTGTATTGCTAATTATAGGTCCCTTCCATACTATAGCTTGATTTTCTTCTCCAACCATAAAGTTTATTGACATTGTTTTTATGTTATCTTTAGTTACTATAGGAGATATATCTTTTCCATTTGGTGAAGTTGCTCTCTCATTTTGAACTCCCATAAGTCTTGGAATACTTGGACCAGTTATATCTGCATCTAATATACCAACTTTATATCCCATTTTATTTAATTTTTTTGCAATAAGAGCTGTTACAGTAGATTTTCCAACTCCACCTTTTCCACTCATTACACCTATTATATTTTTTATTTTATTATTAGGATTATTTTCTATTGTACAAGTTTCTTGCTTATTACAATTTCCTTTAGATGGACATGAATTACAATTTCCCATTTGCATTACCTCTCTTTTCTTTTGTCTAGTTTTTTAATTATAGTAAAATATGTATAAAATAATACACATTAAAGATCTTAATTTAATTATAAATCAAACTACTCTCAATTAATATATACCCCTCATAAAAATAATAAATCATAAATAAAAAATATTATATTTTATACCAAAGGCTATTAAAAGTTTTTTATTG
>NZ_JAIXHU010000061.1:0-12060 GCF_025671395.1 Paraclostridium sp. AKS73
TTCAAATTATAACACAAACTTGTTTTAGAAATACGAAAATTTTTATTTTTGTTTTTTATTTTTATTTTTAATTAAAAGAGAAAGGAAAATTCCTTTCTCTTTTTAATATGCATAATTAACTAATGATCTTCCTAGTTCGAAAGCGTTTTCATTAAGTTCCTCTGTTCCTTTTGGAACTCTAGCTAATATAGCTTTTTTTAACATTTCGTTGTCTACACCTTCTATTGTTTCACTTATAACACCTAGTGCTACAATATTAGCTACCATAACCTTTCCTAATTTCTCCTTACTACTATCTATGATAGGAACTTTAATTACTTTTGCATTTTTTGTATCTATATTTTTTTCATCCACAGTAGAATCTATGATAACAATTCCATCATTTTTACAGTATGTGAATACTGATCAAAAGATTTTTGAGTCAAACTCAATAATATATCAGCTTCTCTAACTTTTGGGAAATTAATTTCACCATCACTTATTATAACTTCAGCTTTACTTGCTCCACCTCTAGCTTCGGGACCATATGATTGAGTTTGAACAGAGTTTAAGTTTGATAATATAGCTCCTTCTGCAAGTATTATACCAGCTAAAATCAGTCCTTGTCCTCCTGATCCACTAAGTCTTATCTCTTTTCTCATATTCATTTCTCCTTATAATCATTTCACCCTATTTATTATTTTTTATATTCATCTGTATATTCTGGCATTTTGTCACTTTTAAATATACCAAAAAATTGTTTATTTTCAAGTTTTTCTTCAGGTAATTTATCTTTTAGTGCTATATCAACATAATTATCTTTTAAAATATTCATAAGCGCTACAGCTGAACCCTTTTTATTTTTTCTACCATAGTAAGTAGGACATAAACTCATACCCTCAATGATAGAAAATCCTTTGTGAACTATACCTTTTTTTATGTATTCTATCATTTGTTTTGCATGATATGCAGTTCCTCTAGCTACAAATGTAGCGCCTGCCCCCTTAGATAATTCACATATATCAAAAGGCTTATCAATATTGCCATAAGGCGCTGTTGTGGCAAAGTCATTTGTATTAGTAGTTGGAGAATACTGACCTCCAGTCATCCCATATATATTATTGTTAAAAACAATTGTAGTTATATCTATATTTCTTCTACATGCATGTATAAGGTGATTACCTCCTATTGCTGTGCAATCCCCATCTCCAGTTACAACAATTACATGCATATCCGGATTTGCAAATTTTACACCTGTAGCAAATGGTATTGCTCTACCGTGTGTTGTATGCAAAGTATTAAAGTCTAAATATCCAGATGCTCTAGATGAACATCCTATCCCTGATACTACACATACGTTATCCTTATCTAAACCTAATTCGTCTATAGCAACCGCAATAGATCTCATAAGGATACCATGTCCACATCCAGGACACCATATATGTGGTAATCTATTTGATCTAAAATTATTTTCTACAACGCTACTTGGCATTTTACCACCTCCATAACCTTATCAACAATATCTTCCGGTGTTATAATTTCTCCATTGTATTTATTAATTCCAACTACATTGCAATCACTATCACAAACTCTTTGAACCTCTTGTATCATTTGTCCATAATTTAGTTCAGGAACATATATATTTCTGACATGTTTGCTTAATTCTTTAACTTTTTCTTCAGGGAATGGCCATACTGTTTTTATAGTAAATAATCCAGCTTTAATACCATTGCTTCTTAATGTATCTACTGCATCTTTTGTACATCTACTCATACATCCAAAAGTTATAAATAACTCTTCGCAGTCATCTACGTTATATTCTTCACAAATTAATATATCGTCTAAATTTTCATTAATTTTATTCATTAATCTATCCATAAGTTTTTTTGTTTGTTCTGTACTATTTGTTGGGAATCCTGTTTCATCGTGCATAAGACCTGTTACATGATATCTGTATCCATCTGAGAAGTTTGCCATTGGAGGCACTAGAGTTGTTTGATCGTATATTTTGTATTCATTTTTATTCGCTTTAACTTTTTGTCTATCATATATTTCAAGTTCATTTTCATTAGGTAGTTCAACTTTTTCCCTCATATGTCCTATAACTTCATCTAATAATAGTATTACAGGAGTTCTATATTTTTCTGAGAAATTAAATGCTTTTACTGTCAAATCAAAAGTATCTCTTACACTTGTTGGCGATAACGCTATTATTGGGTGATCTCCATGAGTTCCCCATTTAGCTTGCATTAAATCTCCTTGAGCTGGAGATGTAGGAAGCCCCGTACTAGGACCACATCTTTGTACATTTACTACTACACATGGAATTTCTGCAAGTGATGCATATCCAATATTTTCTTGTTTGAGTGAAAAACCTGGCCCACTAGTTGCAGTCATTGATTTAAGCCCTGTTAAAGATGCTCCAATAGTCGCTGCCATGGATGCAATTTCATCTTCCATTTGTATAAATTTTCCACCAACTTTTGGCAACATGTATGATGAAATTTCAGCTACTTCGGTAGATGGTGTTATTGGATAACCTGCAAAGAATTTCATCCCGGCATATAATGCACCATGTACACAAGCTTCATTTCCTTGTAACAATTTTACTTTTTTATGCATAACGCTCTACCCCCCTTATTATTTTTCTTCTTTAGATATATAAATAGCATAATCTGGACATCTAAGTTCACATAATCCACAAAGTACGCAATTTTCTATATCGTCTACAGAGATTATATTGTTCTCTAATTTTAAAACTTTTTTAGGACAGTATTCTACACAAATACCGCAACCTTTACACCAGTTAGTATCTATTGTAAGTCTTCCTTTTTCCAAATTTATCTCCCCCCCTACAACTTTTACTTTCACTTTAATAGTAGCTATTTCTTCTGCCAATTGCAATTATTATTTCATTTTTAGGGATATTCCTACATTTTTGCAATTTTGCCATGCAAACTTTCATACTTACATATAAGTATTATTATATTTTATAAAATTTAATTATAACTAAAGTATAAGTTCATTGATTTCATGGGATTGTTATATAATTAACTTTATATGCTTAAATTTCTTGTTAAAAAGTAAAAAAGAATTTATTTTATATTACTTTCAATATAAGTCTAAAATAATAGTTCATTTTTAATATTTTTAATATTTTTCAAAAATATATTGTATACATATAAAAAATAAGATAAAAAAAGTAATAAGATTAGAAGTTTCTAACTCATTACTTTCTTTTTTTATATATAATTATTCTTTTTTTCTATCATTATTAATCTTGGAGGATGATTTATTTGATTTACAAAATTACAGTTTAGTGCATTATATTCACTTTGGTCTAGTTCACTTACATATTTAAATACTTCATCAAACTCTTCCATACCACCTTCATGTCCTGTATAAATAGCTATGCTTACAACCCCATGTGGTTTTAATAATTTCAAGCTTTTTTTAATTGCTTCTAGTGTTGTATCTGGTTTTGTTATAACTTGATGTTTAGCTCTTGGTAAATACCCTAAGTTAAATATCACGCAACTTACCTCTTTGTCTACATACATATCCATATTTTGGTGACCATCTAAAATTAATTTTACTCTATCTATAAGCTCCGCTTTTTCTAATCTTTTTTTAGTACTTTTTATAGCTTCTTCTTGGACATCAAAACTGTAAACTAAACCATTTTCTCCTACTTTTTCTGCAAGATATTTTGTATCATATCCATTTCCCATTGTAGCATCAATTACGATATCACCTTCATTTATAATATCTTCTAACAGCACCTTATTTAAGTCTGTTACTTTAGTTAAATATTTTGCTTTCATCATTTTACTTCAATCCTTTTACTTTAATTTCTTTAAATAATTTATCTCGTCATTAGTTAAATATCTATATTGTCCTATCTCAACATCCTTTAATACAATTTTACCCATAGCTTTTCTTCTTAAGTTCATAACAGGATGATTTATAGCTCTGCACATTTTTCTTACTTGTCTATTTCTACCTTCATGTATTTTTATTTCGCAAACAGCATAGTTTTTTTCAATATTCTTTTTAACTATCTTTATTTTAGCCGGAGCAGTTTTATAATCTTCTATATATAGTCCTTTTTCAAAATTGTTAATTTCAGCTTCATTTGGAATTCCTTTTACTGTAGCAACATAAGTTTTATCAACCTCATGCTTAGGATGAGTCAATTTATATGTCAAATCTCCATCATTAGTTAATAATAATAATCCACTTGTTTCATAGTCTAATCTCCCAATGGGATAAACTCTAGCTCCTACACCTTTTACTAAGTCTATAACGCTTTTTCTGTCAAACTGATCTTTTACCGTTGTAACATATCCTTCAGGTTTATTTAACATAATATATACTAATTCTTCTTCTAAACCAATTAGCTTTCCATCTACTTCTACCTTATCTTCAGTTTCATTTATTTGAAATGATAATTCATTTATTACTTTCCCATTTACTTTAACACGATTTTCAATTATCAATTCTTCTGCTTTTCTTCTTGATGCAATTCCGCAAGATGCTATATATTTATTAATTCTCATAATTATCTCCTTATTTCTTTATTTCTTCACATTAGATTATTATACTATATTTTTTTTAATAAAATAAATAAATTTTACCTTTTTATATTATTTATTTTATTAATTGGAAAATTAATAATAATATACAAGTACTAATAAAAGAGGTGTTCGATTTGATTTCAAGAGATAATATTAAATATTGTATATTCGTAGCCTTTATATCTATATTAATTTATAAGGCTATAGATAGCCCTTCAGTTTTTATATCTAGTATAAATGACTTGTTTAAATTTTTAAGTCCTTTTTTATTAGCTGTATTAATGTGTTTACTTTTAAATCCAGTTATTATGTTTTTAGAAAAAAAATTCAAGATGCCGAGAATTTTAAATATATTTATTTCATATTTTTCATATTTTTATTTTTGCTTTTGTATAAATTTAATAATGCCTTCATTGATAGATACCTTAAATACTTTAATAACAGAAATACCAAGCTATACGCTAAAAATAGATGAACTTTTAAACAAATATATTTCTAATAATCATTCATTTGATAGCATTTTACCCCATATACAAGCCCATTTGGATTCAGCTTTAAAACATGTCGTTAAAATGCTAAATACAATTTCTTCAGATTTTTTAATATATATTTTTAGCATAACATCTATAGTTTTTAATATTATAATGGGTATTATCTTATCTATTTATATACTTTGTGATAAAGAAAATATTTTAAAAAATCTAAAAAAATCTATTATATTCAACTTTTTCAAAAAAAAGAGCCACTGCAATAATTGAATTCTTTGATATAATAAATAAAATTTTCTATCATTATATCATAGGTAGTTTAATTGTTTCTTTGGTTGTAGGAATAATAACATTCATAGGATTTAGGTTCTTTATAAATATAAAAGGTAGTTTATTCTTATCTTTTATAGTATTTATAACTAATATGATTCCTTATTTCGGTCCATTTATAGGAGCTTTGCTCCCAATACTTATGACTTTATCATATAGCCCTATAAAAGCTCTTTGGGTGGCTATATTTTTACTTGTGCTTCAACAAGTCGATGGTAATCTAATTGCTCCGAAAATCATGGGTGAGTTTGTAGGACTTCATCCAATTTGGATAATATGTGCTGTATTAGTTGGTGGTGCTTTATTCGGATTGATAGGAGTTTTCTTATCCGTTCCAGTAGCAGCTGTAATAAAAACATATTTAGATAAATATATTGAAAAAAATATAAATATACCAAAATCTGAATGATACAAAATAAAAACGTCTAAAGTTAAATTTAGACGTTTTTAATTATAAATATTTTATTAAATTTTCTAATTTTATATCAACTATTTTTACATTTTCATTAATAGACATCAGCCTTTTTTTATCAAAATTATTATCTTGTGATATTAACAAGACTTCAGGTACTTCATAAAAAGGTATTGTTGAGTTCAAAACTTTCGCATGTAAGTTTTTATATTTACTCATTTTAAATACCTCTGTTAATTTGATATCTATAAGTTTTTGTTTTAATTTTTTATCTTTATCTACATATTCAATATATATATCATATTTATCTTTATCTACTGTTACATTTCTATAAAATCTTTTTATTTCATAGCCTGAAGATTCCATCTTTAAAACTATCTCTGAGCCTAGTATAACTTTTAAAAGTTCCTTTCCTTTATATGTTTTTCCTCCATTTAAATAATAAATTCCTGAACTATCTTTATACTCCCCATAAACTACATTGCATGGATATTTTTTAAGAGTAAACTCTCTGCACATTTTTCTTAGAGTTTTTGTGAGGAGATTTCATTATTTTTCTTTTTTAGAAAAAAAACTTATTAAACTGTTGTTCTGTTGCACATCTAACTTGGCTCATTAAAACCAGTATCTCCTTTTCCATACTTCCCATTATGCTATTCTCCTTGATGTATATTGTGACAAGTCTTAATTTATTATATTAAACACATGCAATAAAATTTACACTTTAATAAAAAAAGCATAGACATGTATCTATGCTTTTACTTTATATTGTTATTTCTTGTTTTTTTACTTCAACTTTTTTATAACTTTTTAATTCTCTGTATAATATAATTGCAGTTATAGCTGTTGCTAAAAAGTCTGCAACTGGTTGTGCATACCAAACTCCATCTAGACCAAAGAATTTTGGTAATATTATTATCATAGGTATTAATATGATAACCTGTCTAAGCAAGCTAAGAATCATTGCCATTTTAGCTTTTCCTATAGACTGTATATAATTAGATCCTGTTATAGATATTCCTATTATAGGCATCATTAACAAGTATATTCTAGCACCTTTTATTGATATCTCCATAAGCTTAGGGTCTTTATTAAACATACCTACCATAACTTCTGGTATAGTTTGAATTATTATCCAACCCGTTGTAAGTATTATAATTGCAGCTAAAGCTGATAACTTAAATGTTTTATTAGCTCTATCATACTGTTTAGCTCCAAAGTTAAAACCTATTATAGGCTGAGCTCCTTGATTTAATCCAAATATAGGCATTAAGAATATCATAGCTATAGATGATATCGTAGCCATTGCACCTATAGCTAAATCTCCTCCATAAGTTTTTAATGCATTATTTGATATAACTTGAACTAAACTTGTAGCTATTTGCATTGCAAATGGTGCAGATCCTATAGCAAATATCTTTTTAACCAAAGAACTATCTAACTTCAAACTTGATTTATGAAACTTCAAATTAGATTTACCTCTAATGTAATAAGATAACCCCCATATAGCTGTTACTATTTGTGATATAACAGTTGCAATAGCAGCACCTTGTATACCTAAGTGTAATCCAAATATTAAAACAGCATCTAATACCACATTTGTTAAGCATCCAACTATCATTATAATTGCTGCCAATCTAGGGTTTCCATCACCTCTTATAGTATTATTTAGTGTGTATGCTAATATATTAAATACACTACCAACTAAGATTATATATATATAATCTTTTGCGTATTGAAGAGTATATTCACTTGCTCCAAATAGTTTAAGTATCGTATCTCCAAATATAATTCCTACTATACTAATTATAATTCCAATAATAATAGATAATTTTATAGCATTCCCTATAATTTTTTCTGCATCATCTTTTTTGCCTTGACCTAACTTTATAGATATATTAGTTGTAGCTCCTATACCTACAAGCATCGCAAATGCCAAAATTATAGTCATAATTGGTAAACATATTCCAACACCAGTTAGTGCTAATGATCCTACTGCAGGTATTTTACCAATAAATATTCTATCTACTACATTATATAATGCATTTACTAGCATTCCTATAATAGCTGGTACCGAATATGTTAATAAAAGTCTCGGTATTGAATGATTTCTCAATTCTTGTTCATTTTTCATAAATTGACCTCCTTATATTGTCATGCATATTTTTCGCAAAAGAGTTCTGACTATATCATGTTCTTCTTCTGTTAAGTTAGTTGTCATATAAATTTCCCATTTTGACAAAACTTCATATATACTTGTTTTTACACTTTTTCCTTTGTCAGTTAAATATAACTTATAAGCTCTTTTATCAATCTCATCTTTCTCTCGTGTTAAAAAGCCTTCTTCTTCTAGCTTTTTTATAGCTCTTGCAGTAGTTCCCTTATCTATATTAAGCGTTTCCGCAAGGTCTTCTTGACTTCTTCCATCGCCTTTATATAGCTCTACTAAAAACATAAATTGACCAGCCCCAACTCCCAATCCACTTAACTCTTTAGATATAAAAGCTCCCCCTTTTCTATGAATCTGAGAGATATATCTTCCAATATAATTACAATCCTTTTTCACATTAAATCCCCCCTATCGTAAAAGATAGTATTAAAATAGTTGCAATAACAACTAAATTAGTATACACCAAAATAGTTGTTATTGCAACTATTTTGGTAAAAATAAAAAACTACATAAACATGTAGTTTTTTATTTGTTATATTTACTTTTCAGGCTTATTTTCCTCAGCTTTCGCTTGATTTATACTAATATTATCAAATTCAATTAATTCTATCAAGCCTTTTTGATCTTTATCATAACCAATTTTTATAGTATCCCCTTCTTTTGTTAAAGGAGCTTCATTTGAAACCTTAGACGTCACACCAAATATAGAGTCATTCATTCCATCCACTGTAAGATAATATGTGGTATTTCCTTCTATTACATCTGAATTTATTCTTTGAACTATACCTGTAGTTATTTCTTTAGTATCATCATTTCCAAGCTCTACAGTATTTCCTTTTGATTTTAATTGTTCTCTATAGCTTCTAAAAGCATCATCTTTATTATCACCTATTCCAACCATATTGAAATCTTCTACAGAAACAAAAGCAACCATCTTAACTAATCCTGCCTTATCTTTTAAAGACATTACATATGTAGGTTTCCCTAGTATATTATAAACAACAGGGAATGTTGCCTCATAATTTTTTTCTTGTACCTTCCCAGTTGCAGATACCATAGCTGCAGTTTCAGTTGCTCCTGGTTGTTTATAAAGCCTAGCTTCTTTAGTCCTAGTGTCAACTAGCATAAATCCTATAGTTGAATCATCCCCTCCTGCAGAAGTTATACCTGTATACCAATATGACTTTCCATCTTCGCCATATACTAATGATGTTCCTTCCGTAGCTACTAATACACCTTTTTCTGATATAACAGCATTTAAAAATCCACTTACAAATTTACCCCAATCATTTATTTGCTTAACTATAAATTCTTCTGGTTGTATCCTATCTATCCACTTTGGAGCATTTTTTATATCATAATTTTTAACTTCACCAGTTTGAGTATCTACAGTTGCTATTCCTATGGCATTTTGTCCTCCATATCCAATAGCATTTTCATATAGTGAAACTACCCAATACGGTTTACCTTTATCATCTACTTCTAATGTAAAATCTGTCATACCTACATTAGTATATCCTTTTAAATACATATGTCTTCTTAAATCCTGATGTAAGTAAGCTTCAGGTTGATATACTATTTTTATAGGTTTTCCATCAACTTCTTGAACAAGTCTAACATCTTGTGGATTTGTAGCAGATACTCTTACATATCCATTTGTTCCTTTTATATTTGTAATCCATTTTATTGCATCTCTATGTACCAATGGTGCTACCCAACATAATTCTCCATCTACATTTTGGATATGAAACTTTCCAAGTTTCGATACACTACCTATAGCAGGCACCTCTCCTAACTTTTTATCCCCTAATTTCATAGCCATATCTTCGTCTACTAGCCTAATTTCATTTGCATTTACAGGGCTTACATCTTTTGCAAAATTACTTTCTTTAACATCTCCTAGTAAATTTCTATATGCTTTCGAATGTAATACTGGTGACGATGTTAAAAATGGCACTACTATAGTATAAGCTATTAACACTGCAGCTATTGAGAAATTTCGTTTAGCCAACTTTGATGTTTGCTCTCCTTTGTCAAACATCATATCAAGCACTCCAGATATTACGAAAAATATAACTAGTGTTGAAAATAGCGAGGTAAAATCTAATCTAAGTACAGGTAATTTTATTATTGCATATATAGCTACCATTACCAACGCTATTCCATACGTTTTAAAAATTTTCTTCATTTATTACTCCTTCCTAATTTTAAAAATATTTGTAATATTTATTAATATTAATTATAACCATTTTTTGTAAAAAAATAAATACTCCTTAAAATTATAAGGAGTATTTATCTTTATACACTACTTAAACTATATTCAAATATTTTTTCTTTTGCTCTATATTCACTTAATAATCCTTCATACTCAAGTGTCAAATCCTTATGATTAAAGAAGTCATTTGGCTTAATTGCACATGATGGCTTCTCAAATAAGTTTATCCCACTATCTTCTAACATATCTGCTACAAAGTGAGAGCACACATATTTATTCTCAGCTTCTCTAGGCTTATTTCTAGATAAATATAAAAGTGCTAAAACATCATAATCATATTTATCTCTATTTGCACTTATATTTAATATATTTTTATATAAATTGTTGTATTGTTCATTAGTTACATATAATGAGTATACTCTGCATCTAGTATTCGTTTTTATAGCATATAAGCCTTCATTTATGTTTTCCTCTACAAATCCAGCAAATAAAGGCGTCTTTGGATTTAATCTTCCAAATGAATACATAGGTCTTAAATACTCATTAAGAGCTATAGATACGTGTGCATAAGGAGTTTTAGATATACTTTTTATCAAGTAAGAAAGAGCAGTTCCTGTATATGTTGTTACTATATATACCTTCTGCATTTTTTAACCCCCCAATGTCTTGGTTTATAATAATGTTTATGATAACTACTCTATTTTATCACCATTTTAATCAAACTTCAAATGTTGTTTTTGTAACTTTTTAAATTTCAATTTATTTATATTGAAAATATTAAAGTTTAAAATAATTTTTATAAATTGAATTCAAAGTTAATTTTTAATGTAAAATGTAAAATTCAATTTTATTCCTTTCCTTATTTTATAAATAAACTTATCTTTTTTAAGACTTTGTCTAAACCTGTCTCATTTTTAATTAACTTTAATATAATATAGTATACCGATTTTACACATGCTAATTTTATTATTTTTTAAATTTTTTCAAAACAAAACTTTATTTTTTAAATTTTATTAGGAGGCATTATAATGAAGCTTACACAAGAACAATTAATACTTAAAAGAGATAATAGATGTATAGAGTGCGGATGCAAATTAAATGGTTTATCATACTCTACTTACTTTGAACAAAATACGAACGTAAAAAATTTCAAATCTGACTTATGTCCGAATTGTTTATCAAATAAAAAATAGACTATACTTTTGTATAGTCTTATTTTATGCTATTGATTCTTCTGTTCACTTTATTTCCTAAAACCCAAAACACCAAAACCAATATTATTAATGATGTAACTTTTAAAGGATCTGTTATAAAAGTTTTTATATCATTTCCTATGTAACTTATAACTAAAAACATAATAAATTTCCCCAGTACCATTCCTGGTACAAAATTACTCAATTTCATCTTTGATATTCCAGCAGTTATAGTTATTAAAAAATCAGGTATAAAGGGGCATAAATAAACTATAAACATCATGCTAAACCCCTGTCTTTTTACCCACTTCTTAAATTTATCTATTTTTTCGTTGTTTATTCTTTTTATAAACTTAGAATCTGAAAATTTTCTACAAATCAAAAATAAAACTATTGATCCTATAACCGATCCAATCCAAGATACCGAAAATCCAAGTCCTATTCCTAAAACAAACGCATTAGCTCCTACTATAGCAACAAGTGGTAATGCCGGTATAAAAGTTTCTATTATTATTATTATAAATCCTACTGCAGCCACTAATAATTTATATTCTTGTAAGCTATATATTATTTGTTCCATATATTAGCACCTACCTAATCTAGACTTTATCTATAAGTTTGAATTGTTTATAAAATTAAATTTATAATTTTTTATACTTATTATTATATTCAAAGTTATTATATATATTTAAATAA
>NZ_JAIXHU010000062.1:0-10637 GCF_025671395.1 Paraclostridium sp. AKS73
GGTTGATATTTAGTTTGCGCTTGGGTCATAAAGCTGAGAAGATGCTTTAAATGACCACTTCGCTGCAAACTAAATATCAACCACTTTTTGTTGTGTAAAATCAAGAAGAATTAAACTTAAATAAAAATAAAATAAAATTAAAAAATAATGTATATAAATCTTAGAATGGGACATTATATAAGTATAAATAAATACTCAATCTCCCCCATTAAGAGGTCTCTATCCCCATAGAGGCCTCATTTTTTATAAAGATTTGTAAAATAAATTTAACAGAAAACATGTTGTATATTGTTATTTTCACGTATAGTATAATTAGTATATAAGAAAAGTCGTATACATTAATTAACATATGGCAGGGGGTATTTATATGGAGTTTTACGATACACATAGACTCGTTAAAAGTGAAGATTTAAATCATCATGGGACATTATTTGCAGGAAGGATGACAGAGTGGTTTGTTGAGAGTTGTTTTATAACAGTAGCAAATGAATATGGACATCCTGAAAATTTAGTTTGTTTAAAAGTACATGAAGTCAAATTTACAAAACCTATAAAAAAAGGTGATATTATAAAAATAAAATCAGCAATTGTATATGCTGGGAAAACAAGTTTGACTGTTTATGGAAAAGTTATTAGAGATGGAAGTATTATTGTTGAAGGATTTTTAACTTTTGTATGTGTAGATGAAAATGGAGCTAAGATGCCTCATAATATAGTACTAGAAGAACCAACGAACGAGGAAGATATAAAGATTTTAGAACAAGTTAAAAATTTAAGAAAATAATTTACATAAATAAAAAGAGATATCTTTATATAAAGATATCTCTTTTTATTTATGCAAATTTTGGTTAATGAAAATTCATTTTATTATATATAAAATAGTAGTATTATTTTAAATTTAAAAATTTTTAACAATGGAGCAAGTTGCTTAGATAATGGGTAAATTAGTTTATGGAATGTATATTTAAAACTTTAAATTTAGAAATATTAAGTAATTTTCATAAATACTATCTCAAATGAAGTAAATTTTTAAATAAAAATATGTAAAATACTTTAAATAAGAGAATATTAATATAGAGTGAAAAAAATTTAAAACCTATGTTATAATTAAGGTATTATGATGTGAACTAGTGTTCGGTTAGGAGTGGATATTGTGGAATTTAAAATTCAATCTGAATATAAGCCTACAGGTGACCAGCCTGAAGCTATAGATAAAATTACAGATGCTTTAAATAGAAATGAAAAGTTTAGTACATTACTTGGAGTTACAGGATCAGGAAAGACTTTTACCATGGCTAATATAATAAAAAACGTAAATAAGCCTACTTTAATAATAGCTCATAATAAGACCTTAGCAGCGCAGCTTTATAGTGAGTTTAAGGAATTTTTCCCAGAAAATGCAGTTGAGTACTTTGTAAGTTACTATGATTATTATCAACCTGAGGCTTATGTAGCACATAGTGATACGTATATAGAAAAAGATGCAAGTATAAATGATGAGATAGATAAATTACGACATTCAGCAACTGCTGCAGTTTTAGAAAGAAGAGATTGTATAATAATTTCTTCTGTATCATGTATATATGGATTAGGGGATCCAGAAGATTATAAAAAACTTATGGTTTCTTTAAGACCAGGTATGGAGAAAGATAGAGATGAAATCATAAAAAAATTAATAGAGATACAATATGAAAGAAATGATGTTAATTTCACACGTGGAACTTTTAGAGTTAGAGGTGATATTCTAGAGATATTCCCAGCTAATACAGATGAAAGAGCTATTAGAATAGAATTTTTTGGAGATGAAATAGATAGAATAACAGAAATAGACTATTTAACAGGAAAACTTGTAGGGATTAGAAATCATGTAGTTATATTCCCGGCATCTCACTATGTTACAACACCAGAAAGAATAGATAAAGCAATAATTGATATTCAAAAAGAATTGAAAGATAGAGTAGATTATTTTAAAGAAAATGATAAATTGGTTGAAGCACAAAGAATAGACCAACGAACTAGATATGATATAGAAATGTTAAAAGAGATAGGATTCTGTCAGGGGATAGAAAATTACTCTAGACATATAACAGGAAGAGACCCGGGAGAAAAACCATATACATTAATGGATTTCTTTCCAGATGACTTTTTAATCATAGTTGATGAATCTCATGTAACAGTTCCTCAAGTAAGAGGTATGTATGCAGGTGATAGATCAAGAAAATCGTCTCTTATAGATAATGGTTTTAGATTACCTTCAGCTTATGATAATAGACCTTTAAACTTTAATGAATTTGAGGAGAATATAAATCAAATACTATTTGTAACAGCAACTCCAGGACCTTATGAAATAGAACATTCAACTACAATAGCAGAACAAATAATAAGACCTACTGGACTTTTAGATCCAATAATTGAAGTAAGACCTATAAATAATCAAATTGATAATTTAGTTGGAGAAATAAACTCTATTACAGAAAAAGGAGAAAGAGTTCTTATAACTACTTTAACTAAAAAGATGAGTGAGGATTTGACTAATTATCTTAAAGATATAGGGATTAAAGTTAAGTACTTACATTCAGACATAGATACATTAGAAAGAATAGAAATAATAAGGGATTTAAGATTAGGTAAATTTGACGTATTAGTGGGTATAAACTTATTAAGAGAAGGTTTAGATATCCCAGAAGTTTCACTAGTTGCAATACTAGATGCTGATAAAGAAGGTTTCCTAAGATCAGAAACTTCTCTTATACAAACTATAGGTAGAGCAGCTAGAAATTCAAATGGAAAAGTTATAATGTATGCAGATAAGATAACTAGATCTATGCAAAGTGCGATAGAAGAGACGAAGAGAAGAAGAGAAATACAGATGCATTATAATGAGGTTAATAATATTGTTCCGACAACAATCCAAAAAGGAATAAGAAAAGGAATAGAAGCAACAGTTGTTGCAGATGAAGAAGCTGTTTATGGAGATATAAATCAAAATAATGAAGATAGTATAAGAGAATCAATAGAAAATCTTAAAGTAGAAATGATGGAAGCTGCACAAAATCTTCAATTTGAGAGAGCAGCACAATTAAGAGATAAGATAAAAGAATTAGAAGATAAATTAAATTAATTACTTATAAAGTTGAGTATGAAAGGAAAAACATATGAATGATAAAATTATAATAAAAGGAGCTAAAGAGCATAATTTAAAAAATTTAGATTTAACTTTGCCTAGAGATAAATTTATTGTTTTTACTGGTCTTTCAGGATCGGGAAAATCATCTTTAGCTTTTGACACTATATATGCAGAAGGACAACGAAGATACGTAGAGAGTCTATCTGCATATGCTAGACAATTCTTAGGTCAAATGGAAAAACCTAATGTAGAGTATATTGAAGGATTATCACCAGCTATATCAATAGATCAGAAAACAACATCTAAAAATCCTCGTTCTACAGTAGGTACAGTAACAGAAATATATGATTATTTAAGACTACTATTTGCAAGAGTTGGGGAAGTGTATTGTCCAACATGTGGGAAAAAGATAAGTCAAATGACAGTACAAGAAATAGTAGATAAGATGATGGATTTCCCAGAAAGAACTAAGTTACAAATATTATCACCTGTAGTTAGAGGTCAAAAGGGAACGCATAAGAAAGTTATTGAAAACATAAAAAAAGAGGGATTTGTAAGATTAAGAGTAGATGGAACTAATTATGAAGTTACAGATGAAATAGATTTAAATAAAAATCAAAAACATAATATAGAGGTAGTAGTTGATAGAATTGTGATGAAAGATGGTATAGAAAATAGATTAGCTGATTCTATAGAAACTGCTGTAAAGCTATCTGAAGGTTTAGTTATAGCGCAAATAATAGATGGAGAAGAAATTCTTTATTCAACTAAATTTGCATGCCCAGAACATGGTATAGGAATAGAGGAGTTATCTCCTAGAATGTTCTCTTTCAACAGTCCTTTTGGAGCTTGTGACACATGTAATGGATTAGGTGAGAGTAAAGAAGTTGATCCAGATCTAGTAGTTCCAAATAAAGAACTTTCTATAAAACAAGGAGCTATAGCTGCTTGGGGTTCAGTTGGAACTAATGATGATACTTACTATAGTAAAATGGTAAAGAGTTTAGCTGAAAAATTTAATGTGGATTTAGCTACTCCATTTAAAGATTTACCTGAAGAATTTATTCAAGAGCTACTTTACGGACATGATAATGTTATGGTTGAATTTGTATATGAATCAAAGTATGGAGGAAACAGATTATACAAAGCTCCATTTGAAGGTGTAATAGTAAACTTAGAGAGAAGATATAGAGAAACAAACTCAGAACATTCTAGAGAAAAAATAGAAGAGTTTATGGGAGAAAGACCTTGTCCTAAGTGTAAGGGAAATAGATTAAGAAAAGAAGTTTTATCTGTATTAGTAGATAATAAAAATATAATGGAAGTAACTGATTACTCAGTTAATGAGCTTATAGAGTATATTGAAAATATAAATCTAACAGATAAGCAAAAGTTCATAGCTCATGAGATTTTAAAGGAAATAAAAGCTAGAGCATCATTTTTAAGAGATGTTGGACTAGATTATTTAAACTTATCTAGAAAAGCTGGTACATTATCAGGAGGAGAAGCTCAACGTATTAGATTAGCGACACAAATTGGTTCAGCTCTTGTAGGAGTGTTATATGTTTTAGATGAGCCTAGTATAGGATTACATCAAAGAGATAATGACCGATTAATAAAAACTTTAAGACATTTAACTGATATAGGAAATACTCTTATAGTTGTAGAACATGATGAAGATACAATGAGGGAAGCTGATTATATAGTAGATATAGGTCCTGGAGCAGGAGTTCATGGTGGAGAAATAGTAGCAGAAGGAAATCTTGATGAAATACTTAGAAATCCTAACTCATTAACAGGACAATATTTAAGTGGTAAAAAAATTATACCAATACCTGAAACTACAAGAGAAGGAAATGGTAATTTCATAGAGGTAGTTAAAGCAACAGAAAATAACTTGAAAAATATAAATGCTAAAATTCCATTAGGAAAGTTTACTTGTATTACAGGTGTATCTGGATCAGGAAAAAGTACATTAATTAATGATATTTTATACAAAGGCATAGCTACAAAAGTTAACAGATTAAGAGATAAGCCAGGTAAACATAAAGAGATAAAAGGAATAGAAAATATAGATAAAATAATAAATATAGATCAAAGTCCAATAGGAAGAACTCCGCGTTCAAATCCTGCAACTTATACAGGTGTATTTGATTTAATAAGAGATTTATTTGCATCAACTAATGAAGCTAAAGCTAGAGGATATCAAAAAGGAAGATTTAGTTTTAATGTTAAAGGTGGAAGATGTGAAGCTTGTAAAGGTGATGGGATAATAAAAATAGAAATGCATTTCTTGCCGGATGTTTATGTTCCTTGTGAAATATGTAAGGGAGAAAGATACAACAGAGAAACTCTTCAAGTTAAATATAAAGATAAAACAATATCAGATGTTTTAGATATGAATGTTGAAGAAGCTTCAGCTTTCTTTGAGAACATACCGACAATAAAAAGAAAACTAGATACTCTTATGGATGTTGGACTTTCATATATAAAACTAGGACAGCCATCTACTCAATTATCAGGAGGAGAAGCTCAACGTATTAAACTAGCAACTGAGTTAAGTAAAAGAGCTACAGGAAAAACTTTATATATCTTAGATGAGCCAACAACAGGGCTTCACATGGATGATGTAGATAAATTAATAACTGTACTACAAAGGCTAGCAGATACAGGAAATACTATCGTTGTTATAGAACATAACTTAGATGTTATAAAAACATGTGATTATATTATAGATCTTGGACCAGAAGGCGGAGATAAGGGTGGAAAAATAATTGCTACAGGAACACCAGAAGAAGTTTCTAAAAAGTCAGGTTCATATACAGGATTATTCTTAAAAAAATACTTTGAGAAATAAAATAAAGGAGATGTCTTAAATTTAAGACATCTCCTTTTAAAATTTCATTAGTTAGTAGCTTCTCTTTCAGCTAATTCCTTTTCATATTGTTCCATTTCAGGATTAGATCCGAAAATAAAATGCCCTGGTCTTATTTCAACCCATTTAGGTTTGTGTTCAGAATAATCATGAACACTAGGATCGTATTTTATACGAACTCTATGTCTTTCATGCTCTGGATCTGGAAGTGGTATAGCTGATAACAATGATTTTGTATAAGGGTGTAGAGGATTAGCATAAAGTTCCTCAGAAGTAGTTAATTCAACTAGTTTTCCGTGGTGCATAACTCCGATACGATCACTTATATATTTAACCATAGAAAGATCATGAGCTATGAATAAATAAGTTAATCCTTTCTCTTTTTGTAACTTTCTAAGTAGGTTAACAACTTGAGCTTGGATAGAAACATCAAGAGCAGATATAGGTTCATCAGCTATTATAAACTTAGGTTGTATAGCTAATGAACGAGCTATACCTATACGCTGTCTTTGGCCTCCAGAGAACTCATGAGGGTATCTTCCTGCATGTTGTTCATTTAATCCAACAGTTTTTAATAATTCATAAACAGTCTTAGTTCTTTCCTCCTTTGTTTTGCATAATCCATGTATATCAAGACCTTCAGCTATTATATCCATAACGGTCATACGAGGATTAAGACAAGCCATAGGATCTTGGAATATCATTTGCATATTTTTATTTACAAATGATTTAATATCTTTATCTAATTTTTTACTTGATATATTCTTACCATCAAATACTATTTCACCAGCAGTAGGGTCATATAATCTGATTATAGCTCTACCCGTAGTAGATTTACCAGAACCAGACTCTCCAACAAGACCGAAAGTTTCGCCTTCATAAATATGAAAACTTATATCATCAACAGCTTTTACAACTGTATTTTTATCTATTGGAAAGTATTGCTTAAGATTTTTAACTTCTAATAGTTTTTTCTTAGTCATTTGAAGACACCTTCTTTCTTCCTATGCTTGTAGGTCTTTCTATTTTAGGAGCCAAAGGGTGCAATAACCATGTAGCAGCGCTATGAGTTTCACTTATTTTAAACATAGGAGGCTCTGCAACAAAATCTATTTTAAGTGCATTAGTATTACGTAAAGCAAAAGCATCACCCTCAGGAGGATTCATTAAATCTGGAGGTGTTCCTGGTATATTATATAAATCATTTTCACCAACATCTAAACTAGGCATAGAAGCTAGTAGTCCCCAAGTATATGGATGTTGAGGATTATAGAATACGTCATCAGAAGTACCAACCTCTATTATTTTACCAGCATACATAACAGCAACTCTATCTGCCATATTTGCAACAACACCAAGGTCATGAGTTATAAATATAACAGCAACCCCAGTTTTATTTTGAATATCTTTTATGAGTTCTAATATTTGAGCCTGTATAGTAACATCAAGAGCTGTAGTAGGTTCATCAGCTATAAGTATTTTAGGATTACAAGCAAGAGCAATTGCTATAACTATACGTTGACGCATACCACCTGAGAATTGATGAGGATACTGTTTCGCTCTCTTTTCAGGGAAAGGGATACCAACAAGGTCTATAAGTTCAATAGCTTTTTTCATTGCTTCATCTTTAGATAATCCTTGATGTTTTATTATACCTTCTGATATTTGTTTACCAATAGTAGTAGTAGGATTTAATGAAGTCATAGGATCTTGGAATATCATTGCTATATCTTTACCTCTTACAGCTTCCATTTCTTTTTCTGGTAATTTAGTTAAATCTTTTCCGTTAAATAAAATTTCGCCTTCTTTTATAAGAGCATTTGAAGACATTATTCTCATAATAGTTTTACAAGCAACAGATTTACCAGAACCTGATTCTCCAACTATAGCGAGAGTTTCTCCTTTATGTAGATCGAATGTAACATTTCTTACGGCTTGAACTTCACCACCAAAAGTTTTGAAGTGAACCTTTAAATTTTTAACCTGTAATAATTTTTCTTTTTCCATAAACTCATCCCCTTTCTAACTATTGATTACGCATTTTAGGATCAACAGCATCCCTTAAACCATCAGCAAGTAAGTTTAAGCTAAATATTAATAAACATATTACCATTGAAGGTATGAACATCATATATGGATTTGTTTGTAATTGCTTAAATCCATCATTTATTAATACTCCTAACGATGCATATGGAGGTTGTAGTCCTAATCCTATGAAACTTAAGAATGCTTCATAGAATATAGCATTAGGTAATGAGAACATCATCATAACAACCACAGGACCTATTATATTAGGGAATAAGTGTTTTATTATTATCTTCTTATCAGATGCACCTAATGTTCTAGAAGCTAAAACGAACTCTTGGTTCTTAATTCTAAGAACGTGAGAACGAACTATTCTAGACATTCCGGTCCATCCGGAAATAGCCATTGCAAGGGACATTGATAAAACACCTGGTTCAAATACTAAGATAAATAATGTAAGTATAACTAAACTAGGTATGCCAGTTAGTATTTCAATAAAACGTTGCATATACATATCAACTTTTCCACCGTAATAAGCAGAAACACCACCATAAGTAACACCTATTAATAAATCATAAATAGCAGCTAGTATTGCTATAAAAAGAGATACTCTGGCTCCAGTCCAAGTACGAGTCCATAAATCACGACCTAAATCATCTGTACCAAACCAGTAATTAACTCCATCTTCTACACCTTTTAGTTTGTATGAATCAACTCTTTCTTGAGTTCCGTCAAACTTTTTATCCATTTTAGTACCGTCCATGATTCCTAAAGAAGAAACAACCGGCATTCTTGGAGGCAATTTAGCATGACGTAAATTTTGTTGATCATAAGCATATTCATTAAACATTGGGCCAAATACAGTAAGGAAACATATTATAGATAATATGATTAAACCTGTAATAGCACCTTTATTTCTAAACAGCCTTTTTCTAGCATCTTGCCAAAATGTTAAACTTGGTCTAGTTATAGCTTCATGCTGAGTCATATCAGCAGGACTGACTTCAAATAAGTCAGCATTAAGTTGAACTTCTTTACCATCAATAATAACTTTATCTATCATTAAGCTTTCCCCCCTGCAACACGAATTCTAGGATCGATTATCCCATAAAGGATGTCAACTAACAAGATAACTCCTATATAAAGTGCACTATAGAATATAGAAACACCTGATATACAGAATAGGTCATTAGTAGTTATAGATGATACTAATAAATCTCCTAATCCAGGAACAGCGAAAACTTTTTCAACAACTAGAGAACCAGTAAGTAGACCAACAGTTAAAGGTCCAAGCATAGTTACAACTGGTATTAAAGCATTTCTTAAAGCGTGTTTTACTATTACAGCAGCTTTAGTTAAACCTTTAGATTTTGCAGTTACTATATAGTCTGCATTTAAAACTTCAACAAGTTCAGTTCTAGTAAAACGTGCTATACTTGCGATAGAGAAAAATGCTAGTGCTATAGATGGTAAAACAGTCCAAGCATATCTAAAATCTGAGCCTATAGGCATCCCCCAAGTAACTGGGAAAATTTGATGTCGTGTAGTTAAATATAATTGAAGTAGTGCAGCTAAAACAAATGATGGAACAGAAACCCCTAAAACAGAAATTACAGTTGCAAAGTAATCCCAAAATGTATTCTTTTTAAGTGCAGCTACAATACCTAAAGTTAAACCAACTACACTCCCTATTACTAGCGCTTGAGCACCTAACATAGCAGACGGTTTTAAGCGAGTACTTATTAAATCCTCAACCTTTTTATTGTCATACTTGAAAGATCTACCTAGATCACCTGTAAAAACTCCTGTCATATATCTTAAATATTGAACTGGGACAGGTGCATCCAAACCATACTGTTTATTAATCATTTCAACTTGCTGTGCATTTAACTTTTCATCATTAAATGGGCTTCCAGGTAATAACCTTACCAAAAAAAATGTAACAGAAATAACGATTAATAATGTCATTAACATAAGAGAAAGACGTTTTAAAATATAGCGACCCATCGCTACACCCCCTTGAATAAAATAGTATTAATTTAAAAATAAATTCTGATATGTATTGATGTCAGAATTTTGAAACTATTCAAAATGCAGTTTTATTAATTTTATGATGCATTATGTAAACTTATGAATAAATTGTAAAACTTATTATTAAAGTACTTAAAGATATAATTAAACCAGATGATAAAAGTGAATTTGTGTTAGTAAAATTGTATCTTCTCTTTATATAATCATCTATATCTATATTTCCTTCAGATAACAGACCTCTGCTTTTTTGAATTTGATTACAAACTTTATTATATGCATAAATTGTTAAATTAAAAAAACCTTGTTCTGTAACATAAAAGAAAACTCCTAGGGTTAAATAAAATAGACCTATCATGAAAGATGAATTTATAAAAGAAAATCTTTCAAAATTATTAAATAAACAGTATAAAAAACTTATAACTAAATTTAATATAATTAACATATTAAATTTTTTCAAAATATGAATCCTCCTATCTAATTTTAAATTTATAACGGTACTGAAATTAGTTTTATTATAATATTAGTACGGTTTTACAAACAATAATTTATATAAAAAATTTATAATATTTAAAAAATTTA
>NZ_JAIXHU010000063.1:0-9967 GCF_025671395.1 Paraclostridium sp. AKS73
GCCCTTACCTTGCTTTTCTATTTCAGAAGCAGCAGGTTCAAATAATGCAACATAATCACCTTCACCACCGGCAAATGAACCTGATAAAACGTTGAATTGAACATCTGTACGGACATTTACTTCATCACTTTTAGTATTTGTTCCTAAAGTTAGATTATTTTTCTTTAAAACATATTCTAATGTCATTTCAGGAACTCCACCTTTTCTACCGCCTAAAACTTCTTTACCTTTTAATTGGTTAAAAGAGAAATTATCGCTTTTCTCACGAGATACTAAAAAACTACCGTCCTTTTGAGTCAATTGTGCAAAATTTACTGCGTAGTTGTCATTGCCTTTATTATATACATAAATAGAAGCTTCAGGACCCATAAGACCTATATCAACCTCTCCTGAAAGTAAGGCTGCCATAGTTTTATCAGCACCTTGTGTATTTATAAGATCTATTTCTATACCTTCCTCATCAAAGAATCCTTGAGTTATTGCTGCATACTGAGGGGCATAAAATATAGAATGAGTTACTTCTCCTACTGTTAACTTAGTCATATCTTTATCAGTAGCATCTGAAGAAGCACCTTTTGTACAACCAGTAACACCTAATGCAAGGCTTGTTGCCACTGCCAATAAAGTTGAGATTTTTTTGAACATAAATAACCCCCTTTAAAAAATTTATACCATTTATTTTATTAAAAATTTAGAATACATGTTCCATATAGTTAATACTATATGGCATAAAATTATCTTTTAGATCTATAAATTTTTTCAGCTATATTCAAAACTTGATACATTACTAAAGCACATACTGCTAATACTATTACACCCATCATAACCAAATCTAATTTAAATACTTGACCTCCATAAACTATTAGATATCCAAGTCCGTATCTAGAAACTAAGAACTCTCCAACTATAACTCCAACCCATGCCATACCTATATTTATTTTGTTAAGTTAATTAAATTCCCTATATTTGAAGGAAAAATTAACTTCGTTAAAATTTGAAACTTAGTAGCTCCGAAACTCTTAAGCATTTTTATTTTTTCTTCATCTACTGATATAAAATAGTTATAGGCTGAAAGGATAGTAACAACTACAGAAATTGTAATAGCGATAACTATAATACCTTTCATACCAGCACCAGCCCAAACTATTAAAATAGGAGCAAGAGCAGTCTTAGGAAGTGCATTTAAAACTACCAAAAACGGGTCTAGAATTTTTGATAGACGTTCAGACCACCAAAGAAAAATAGCTATTAATATACCTAAAACTGTACCAATTACCAAACCGACAACTGTTTCATAACTAGATATTAAAACGTGTTTTAATAGTTCGCCAGTTTGAAGATACTTAACAAATAAAGCATATATATCACTTGGTTTACTAAATAAAAACACGTCTATGATATTTAAGCGAGCTAGTATTTCCCACAATGCTAGGAATCCGATTAATAAAAGCCATTGAGAAAAAAATACTATTCTCTTTTCTTTTTTATTGATTTTAAATACTCCATATGACCTGTGGAAAGATTATTTTGTTTCACTTGAATCGATCTCCTTCCATAAGATGTTAAAATAATCTTTAAAGTTTTCAGCACTGCGTGATATAATAGGGGTTCTTTCTCCAGATATTTTTAAGTCTATAGTATAGATACTTTTAATCGTTGCAGGACGCTTTGAAAGGACTGCTATTTTATCTGACATGGATATAGCTTCAGATATATCATGGGTTACTAATATTGCGGATTTACCTTCATTTCTAATGATTTTGTAAACATCGTCACTAACCAAAATTCTAGTTTGATAATCAAGAGCTGAAAATGGCTCATCAAGCAAAAGAATATCAGGATTTACAGCAAGTGTACGAATTAAAGCAACTCTTTGTCTCATACCACCGGATAGTTCTTTTGGATACATGTTTCTAAAGTCCCATAAACCATAGGTTTTTAATAATCTTTCAATTCTAGAAATAGCTTCAGGAGTTTTCTTTTTTTGAATTTCAAGGCCTATTAAAATATTATCCATTATAGTTCGCCACTCTAAAAGATGATCCTTTTGAAACATATAACCTATATTGCCAGTTATATTAACTTTACCGGATGTTGGTTTTAGAAGCTCTGTTAAAATGTTTAAAATAGTAGATTTACCACTTCCAGAAGGGCCAAGTAGGGTTAGAATTTCTCCTTCATTTAAAGAAAAGTTAATGTCATTTAAAACTTTGATTTCACCATCTTTATTATAAAAGTTTTTGGTAAGATTTTTCACATCTACTATTGATGTCATAAGATGTCACCTCCATAGATTTTGCTAGTATACTTTATAGTATTAAGAACAAATGAGTTTTGTACCATTTAAATAGATGCAACAAGATATATTTAAGATTAAATGCAACATATATGTAATAAAAATTTGAATATTAATGAAATATTATAAAATTTATTATACAATTAGGATATTATAAAATTAAAATTTTATTGACTTATAGATAATAGGAAGTTATTAAAAAATATAAAAAGTTTTGATTTATACACAAATGAAATAAATTAAGTTTATAGGGGGATTTTAAAATTGTTAAAAATTATTAATTTATCTACATATAGTTACGATATGGACAGGTATAATAACAACTGTGAGAATATAAATAAATTTTTAAAAAAACATAATATAGATGCAATAGAATTATTTGCACCATCAGGATATAGTGAAGAATTAATACCTGAAAATAGAATAAAAGGAATACATTTAAAACACTTCCCTATTTGGCTAGATTTTTGGAATGGAAATAAGAAAGGTATGTTAGAAGATTTTGATAGTGTAGAAGGTATAATAAACAATTATGGTGGAAGTGATAAAAAGGCAATAATAAATCAATATAAAGAAGAAATAAAATTAGCAGAAAGGCTAAATGCCGAATATGTAGTATTTCATGTATCTAATACAAAACTAAAACATTGTTATAACTACAACTTTACATATACAGATAAAGATGTAATAGATGCGTCTATTGAGTTAGTAAATGAAATATTTAAAGATTTAGATACAGGGGTAACAATACTTTTTGAAAACTTATGGTGGCCAGGGCTTAGAATGGTAGATAAAAAATTAGTAAAATATTTTATTGAAAGCATAGAATATGAAAATAAAGGATTTATGCTAGATACAGGCCATTTACTTAATACAAATTTAAACATAGATACAGAAGAAGAGGGAATCGATTATTTATTAGAGATTATAGATGAGTTAGGAAATTTAAAAAGTTACATAAAAGGAATTCATTTAAGTAAATCTATCTCTTCAAAATATGTTAAAAATCAAATTTCAAAATATGAAAATTTAGAAATTAATTATAGTGAAATGATTAAGGATATAATTTTTCATATATTAAAAATAGACGAGCATAAGCCATTTACAAATAAAAAATAAAAAACTAATAGATATAATAAATCCAAAATATTTAGTATATGAATTTATAACCACATCTTTGGATGAATTAAGTGATTTTATAAATATACAAGATAAAACTTTAGGATTATATTAAACTGTTATTATATGATGAAAAAATGGTCACAATAATTGAATTTATAACTTTGAAAAATAAATTGAAAGTTCAGATATGTTTAATGATAAGTTTATAAATGTACTAAACAAGTAGAGTTTCAATATAAAAGCATTGAAATAAGTCTAAAAAATGGTATCCTATCAAAAGAAAATCTAAAAAGAATGTCGTTATTATATATAAAATCAATTTAAAAATTGGGATTTAATATATATATTTAAGAGCTTATTTATTTAAGCTCTTTTTAAATGATAAAGAGAGGTAATAAATATGATAAAAATTGACAACTTGTCCTACTCATTTCCAAACAAAGATCTATACAATAATATTTCATTTACATTAGAAGAAGGTCAACACTGTGCTTTCATAGGAGCTAGTGGGAGTGGAAAAAGTACACTTATAGATATAATTATGGATCCAGAAAGATATTTGTATGATGGAACATTAGAAATAGACCCAAACTTCAAAATTGGATATGTAAGTCAGTTCTTACAAGAAAATAAAAGTAAAGAAACTACAGTTTTTGAATATATAGCAGAAGAATTTATAAAATTACAAGAAAAAATTTCATCTATATGTACTGAAATGGAAACATCTTCGGATATTGATGCGCTTTTAGAAAAGTATCAAGAAGCTTTAGATGCATTTGATGCAATTGATGGTGATGATTATGAAAGTAATATTAGTAGAAAACTAAATCTTGCAAACTTAGGTAATCATAAAGATAAAAAGTTATCTGAAATTAGTGGAGGAGAATTTAAACTTATCCAAATAATTAAGGAAATGCTTAATAATCCTGACCTGATGATTATGGATGAGCCTGATGTATTTTTAGACTTTGAGAATCTTAATGCTCTAAGGAATTTAATTAATTCTCATAAGAAAACAATACTAGTTATCACACATAATAGATATCTACTTAATCATTGTTTTAATAAAATTATACACCTTGAAAATGCACAACTTCAAGAATTTGATGGAAGATATATTGATTATAATTTCTCATTACTTCAAACTAAAATTGAATTGCAAGAATTATCTATTGCTGATGATGAAGAAATTGAGAGAAATGAAGCTTTAATTCAAAAATTAAGAGAAAGAGCAACTTATAATGCTGAAGCTTCTAACGGAAGAGCTTTAAAAGCTAGAGTTAAAATACAAGAAAGATTAGAAGCTCGTAGAATTAAAGCACCGTTTGTAGATATTAAACAACCAAATATTAAATTAGACACTGATAACGAAATAGAAGAAACTATTGCTTTAAAAGTTAATGATTATAGAATGGCTTTTGATAAAGTTCTTTTAGAAGATGTTAATTTTGAAATTAAATCTAATGATAAAGTAGCACTTGTTGGTACAAATGGGGTTGGTAAAACAACTATACTTAGAGAAATATTCAAAAACAATAATAAATCAATTGAAATAAATGATGATATTAAGATAGCTTATTTATCTCAGTCACAATCAGAGATTTTAGATGAGTCTAACACGATATTTAAAGAATTTTCTGAGTTAGGATTTGAAAATCGTAGAGATGTTAGAAGATATATTTCAAATTACGGTTTTGGGCAAGATGCTATTGAACAAAAGATAAAAGATTTATCTGGTGGAGAAAAAAATATTCTTCAATTAGCTAAAGTATCATATATTAAGGCAAATATGCTACTTTTAGATGAACCAACAAGTCATCTAGATACTTACTCTCAAATAGCACTTGAAAAAGCTATAAAAGCTTATAATGGTGCAATTTTAATGGTTTCTCATGATTACCAATTTATAAATAATTGTATGGACTATGTTTTAATGATTGAAGATAAGAAAATTAGAAAAGTTAGTATGAAAAAGTTTAGAAAAATGATTTATGCTAACCATTTTGATAGAGACTATTTAGAAATCGAAGAAAAGAAAAAATTAGTTGAAACAAAAATATCAAAAGCTTTAAGAGATATGGATTTTGAACTTGCAAAAGTTTTATGTCAAGATTTAGAAGAACTAATTAAGTTGCTTTAAGTATTATATAGTCTAAAGTGACAAGTTAATATATAAATGGAAAATAAATAGGATTAGAGTAGGGCATATGTGCTTTGAAAACTCTAATCCTATTTTTTATTTTTATTTTAAATCTATAAATTAAAAATATAAGGACAATATAGCGATTGCAGTATGGACTGATTCTAAAGACTTTAATAAGTAGACTATAAGAATACACAAGATTAAAAATAACCATTTATAGGAATAAATCATTATCCAATTATTAAGAGTCTTAATAATAAGAATGAAAACTCTAATTTTTAAACACGTGTTAGAGTTTTACATGTAGCAAAATGCAACAATATATACTTATATGTAAAAAATGGTACTATAATAAAGAGAAATTTACATTAGGGGAGTTTAAGTAAAATGAACTACAAAAATTTAATAGATAGTACTCATTATATAGAAGGAGAAATAAAAGAATTATTAGAGATAGCATATAAAAAATTAAAGTCAGATACATATTATGATAACTCTAATTTATTTATAAGAAATGAAATAGCTAATAATGAACATAAAATAGATACTATAATAGATGAATTGTGTAATAGTATTTTAAATGAAAATTTTGAAGATGAAATAGATGTAGGATTTTATTGCTTGCCAAAAAAACTAAGTAGCATAAAAAAACATGATGCTAATGTAGTTTGTAACGATTTGAGCAAATCTAATTATACAATAGATAAAATAACATATTTTATAAAATTAGATTTAAAGTATCAAATATTAGGGACACTATGGGTTTTACTAGCTGGAGAGAAGTTATTAAAAGATAATAATAATTATATATATGGAAGAAAGCTACATAAAAATTTCAAAAATAATGATACTAGGCTATTCAAACCTTATCATGAAGAATATTCAAAATGGAGAGATAAAGCTATCAAACACACAGAACACTTATTAAATAACAATGATAGATGTCTGATGATTTCATTAGACATAAAGGATTATTACTATTCTGTACATATTGACTTTGAAAAGGTGAAAAAAGATCTTGGCATTGATGATAACAAAATGGAAAATGACAAATCGAATATAAGCAAAGGATGCTTATTAGAGAAGTTAACAGACCAAGTGGAGTATATTACAAGAGTTTATACAAATACAATTTTAAAATTAGATAAAGATCATAAAGATAGAAATATTTTACCTATAGGTTATATGCCTTCAAATATTTTATCTAACTGGTACCTGAAAGAATTTGATAAAATTATATGTGAAGAAGTTAGACCTATATATTATGGAAGATATATAGATGACATGCTAATAGTAATTCCATATACTCATAATAAAGAAGGAATAAATCAAATTGATATAATTAATAAATATTTTTGTAAATCAGATATATTTACTCCTATACTAGCTATAAAGAGTAATGATACAACAGAGTATATATTTTTAAATGATAATGATGTTTATAGCATTACAAGTGATTATAAATTGAATAAGATAAGTACTGAAAGAAAACTAAAGTCTTGTGTTAGAAATATACTAAGATTAATTGAGCCTAAAGATATAGAGTTTAAAGATAGCATATCAAAAATAGTGAAAGATAAAGATTTTAAACTAGACGATTCAAAGGTATATAACAAAGTTTGTACAATAGATATAAAGACTTTAAGTAAGGATAAAGTTATAGAACTAATTAAAAGGATAGCGATAGAATCAAATATAAAGAGTGATAATATAGAGAGGCTATATGCATTAAAAGATAAATTAATTAATAATAAAAATGTCATACTGGCTATACAAAACACTAAAATAAAATTATATGATTTTAAGCCAGATGGATCAAGAGCTATAATTGAAAAATTTAAAAATGAGATTAAAAAAAATGCAAGTGTATTTAGATTTTTACCTGAAAAAAATTTAGTAGTTAATAGTTTTGATGAAGAAGTATTAGAGATTAGATACTCAGAAGGTATTAACAAATAAGGAGCATTGAAGATTTTAAGATAAATAAATATAATTTATCTAAGTTTTTAGCACAGGTTATATATAGTGAAAAATTAGATAGTGATTTGTATTCAAAAGATTTAGATGACAAAATCCTAAGTTTATTTAGCGGAATGAATATAGTAGAATTTTATATATTATGGGAAAAAGCTATGATTTGTTATGTAATGAATAATAATAAAGAACATTTAAAGAAATTTATAAAAAACATAGATGATGAAATTACAAATATAGAGGATAAAGAGTTTAAGTTGAAATTTAACATCTATAAACATAAGAATGAAGACACTATAAAGAACATATTATTTGAAAGTTTAAAAATGCATTTAAAAAGTACTATTAGCATGGTATGGGGTTTAAATGATGATGTTTTTATAGATATGGGTTATCAGCTAATAAAAAATATTAGCAATAAAGATATAGAAGATTTTAAAAATAATTTAAGGTACTCTAACATGCTAAGACATTCATATGTATTAGAACCTCTTATGAACTATACAAATATAGTGACTCATAAATGTATGCAGCAAGTACTAGGATTAGATGGACTAAACTTAATTAAAAATCAGTTTGAAAAAGATAGCATTAACTTTGGATTTAGATGTACTAAAATGAATTCAAATTATATTTATAAGCTAATAGAGTTAGATAATTGCAAATTAAGTGTTTGTGATAAGGATAAAGACGTTTGTGAAGAAAAAAAGTGTATATATGAAATAAATGCTAACTCTAATAAATACACCCCAAGATATATACATTTACATGAAATTATATTATATCAAATAAATAGAAGTATGTCAGAAGGTAAAATTATTAGTGGAACTAGCTATATAACAGAAGCTATTAAAATATATAAAGAAATTAATAAAATAAATTATGATGTGGATTTCAATTTATTTGTTAATTCATTTAATAATAAAGATGACGAAGAAGAAAAAATAAAAAAGTAATAAAGAAATATTTAGTGACCATATTAACGATGGAAAATAAAAAACATTCTGTAGAAAGTAATTTATTCAATCAAAATGAAATAAACATAAATCTTTTAAAAATAAAGTCAGATAAAGATATGAATAAATTGAAGATAGCCATAGCGCATATAGATGTATTAGACATAAATTATAAAAGTAGTATTATGAAGACTCCGAGATTAGATGGAAATAGATTACAAAAACTTTATAATATATTAAATCAGTCTGTTAAACAAGGTGCAGATATGATTTTATTTCCAGAGTTAAGTATTCCATATTCATGGCTATCAGTAATGGCTAATTTTGCTAGGAAACATCAGCTAGCTATAATATGCGGGCTAGAACATATAGTATATGAGAATAATATTGCATGCAATTATTTAGCAACTATATTACCTGGAAAATATAATGATTATACATATTCAGTAGTAAAACTTAGGTTAAAAAATCATTATGCACCATCTGAAATAGAAATGTTAAGAGGTTATAATATAAATATTCCTATTATGAAACATAAATACAATAATATAAATAAAATTAATTCAGCAGAATTTATAAAAGAGTATGATTTATTTAGATGGAATGGAATAGATTTTTCTTGTTACAACTGCTTTGAACTATCTAGTTTAAATGATAGAGGTTTATTTATGTCATATGTAGATTTATTGATTGGAAGTGTACACAATAAAGATGTTAATCATTATTCAAATATAATAGAATCATTATCTAGAGATGTACATTGTTACTTTGCTCAAGTGAATAACTCTAAACTAGGTGATAATAGGATTGTAGCGCCTAAGCAAACTGTACAAAAAAATATACTTCAAATTACAGGTGGTCAAAATGATACACTATTAATTGGTGAAATTGATATTCTTAAATTAAGAGAGTTTCAATTAAAAGACTATAATTTACAACTTAACGATAAGCACTACAAACCAACACCACCAGAGTTTAATAAAAAGATATTAAAATTGAGAATGAATAGACCTTTATAAAAGTAGGTATTTGAGGGAGAAGAGAATGGAAGAAAAATATTATGACAAAATAAAGAATTTTATATATGGAAATAAAAAGATAATAAGTATTTTATCACCTACATTTTCAATATATTTTTATTCTAAAAAGAGAGACGATAAAGTCTATAACCAGAAATTAGCAGATAATACAAAAAGATTCTTTGCTTCACTTTCAACACTAATAATTTTATTGATATCTATATTTAACTTTAAACAAGTTGACATAGTAAATGAAGAAAATTTAATATTTAAAGCACTTTATATAGGTATGTGCATTGTTATACCTTATATTATCTTATATAGTATTATATTAAAAGAATATGGCATAACTATTGAAAGCAATAGTAACAGTAAATATGAAAAAATTAGAGCTAGTATATCTAAATTTGTATTTAGTAAAAATATACCTAAAATATTTAATCTTATTATACTAATA
>NZ_JAIXHU010000064.1:0-9670 GCF_025671395.1 Paraclostridium sp. AKS73
TTTTCTTAAGGACAAGTAATACTATACCACCTTAATTTAACATCGTCAACACTTTTTTTAAATTTTTTTGCTTTTTTTTATTTATAAATTTAAACTTTTCTTTGTTAAGCTTTCCAAATGCTGATGTTTTTTATTCATATTATTATATATTTTTTATATTTTATAATTCTAGTAAACTATCTATTCTAGTTCTATCAAAACCTAAAACATGATTCCCATCTATAATCAAAACGGGTACAGACATGTATCCAAGTTTAATAAGTGTTTTTCTATTTTCATCACTACCAGATATATTATACTCAATATATTTTATGTCTTTTTCTTTTAAATATTTTTTTAATTCAATACATTGTTTACATTTATCACTGCTAAAAATTTCTACTTTATTCATACTTTTTTAACTTCTCCTACTTTTGTTTTTGAAATACCACTCTTGTATTTTTGTTTTACATATATTAGATTAGTATTAAATATTAAGTGTAATATGTCAATACTGTGCTTCAAATAATTAATATTATTCGTAAGTTTATATAAATATAAAATATTTATAAAGCTAATTTTAGGAGGGTTCTAATATGAGCAAGAAAGTATTAATTATGTCCGCATCTACAGGCGGTGGACATAATAGAGCAGCTAGAGCTATTAAAGAAGAACTAATAAAAAAGACACTTGACGGAGAAAATATAGAATGTAAAATCATAGATAGTTTAAAACTTGTAAATACTACTATGGATAAAATTATATCTAGGGGATATGAGAAGTCTGCTATATATACCCCTAATGCATATGGAAAAGTTTATAGATTTTCTGAAACTGGACTTGTTTCTAAAAACGAGTTTAAAGGAAACATGATAACAAGTTTCATGGCTAAACGTTTTAGAAGATTACTTTTAGATGAGCAACCAGATTTAATCATAGGAACTCATCCTTTTCCTATGATAGCACTTAGTACTTTAAAAAAACAATGTAGCACTAATAGTAATCCCGTATTTCATACTAGCTTTAACGATAACTTTAATAATCATTTTAATACTGAAACATTCCCTACACTTATTTCAGTATTAACTGATTATACAACTCATTCTACATGGATACAGCATGAGTTAGATTACTATGTTGTAGGGCATGAGTATGTTAAAGAGCTTCTTATTTCAGAAGGTGTTGATGGTGATAAAGTTAAACCTCTCGGAATTCCAGTTGAAAAATCATTTTTACAACATAGAAATAGAGAAACAGTTTTATCTGAATTAGGTTTTGATCCAGAAAAGTTAACAGTTCTTCTTATGGGTGGTAGTTTCGGAGCTGGTAATATGAAAGAAACATTCGAAGAAATGCTTGATATAGATAGAGATTTCCAAATTTTAGTTATTACAGGTAGAAATGAATCGCTTAAAGAAAAACTCTCTAAAAAACTAGAGAGTCATATAACTAATAAAACAGTACATATTTTAGGATTTACAGATAAAATGAATGATATTTTAGCTTCTATTGATATACTTGTTACAAAACCAGGAGGACTTACAACGACAGAGGCTTTATTGAAAGATGTTCCTATGATAGTTCCATACTATATACCTGGGCAAGAAGAGGAAAATTTAGATTTCTTGTGTAATTGTGGTTCCGCACTTAGAACAACTAAGAAGTATACTTTATCAGTGCTATTAAAAGTAATAATAGATGATCCTTCTAGACTTGAACTTCTTAAAAAGAATATTAAGTCAATCAGAAAATTTAATTCTTCTCAAAACATAGCTAGTCTTATAGAGGACGAATTATCATAATATAAATAAAAACTGTAGATATAATCTCTACAGTTTTTTTATCTATCGCATAAAAACCTAGTACCTAGGTTCATAAAAATCTTCTTCATAATCATATTGATAATTTTTATAATTATTCTTGAAACTGCTCTCTTTTGATTTGAAAGATTTTTTACTTTTCTTTTTTATAAGAACACTCATATCATCATCTTCAGTGTATTTTAATTTATCTTTAGATGATTTTAGTTTCTTATTTCTTTTTTCTTTCATAGCATTGTACTCTTCAAAATTCATAGCTGATTTCATTTTGCACCCCTATTAAAATTTTTAATAAAATTATACAATACCGCCATTGAAACTTCAATATTTTCATCATAAATTTTATAAACTAAATTCTTATAAAAAACGACATTAAATTTAATATAAAAATAAAAAAAATCGAGAATAAAATCTCGATTTTTATATTTCTCTTCTTCCTTCTAATGCTTTAGTTATTGTAACTTCATCAGCATACTCTAAATCTCCACCTACTGGTAAACCATGTGCAATTCTAGTAACCTTTATTCCCATAGGTTTTAAAAGTCTTGCTATATACATAGCTGTAGCTTCACCTTCTATAGTTGGATTTGTTGCCATTATAACTTCTCTTACTTCTTGATTTCCTAATCTTTGTATAAGCTCTTTAACTCTTATCATATCTGGACCTATACCATCCATAGGAGAAATCACTCCATTTAATACATGGTATTGGCCATGGAATTCTTTTGTTTTTTCCATAGCTGCTACATCTCTAGGATCTTCAACTACACATATAATTCCACTGTCCCTATTTTTATTGGAACACATACTACATGGATCTTTATCTGTTATATTATAACAAATAGAACAATATTTTATTTCCTTCTTAGCTTCTACTATAGCATTAGATAAAGCTTCTACATCATTCATATTCATATTAATAACGTGAAAAGCTAGTCTCTGTGCAGTTTTTCTTCCAACTCCAGGAAGCTTAGAAAATTCTTCTATTAGCCTTGAAATAGGCCCTGAATAAGTTTGCATCTAATCACCTACTAGAATAACCCAGGAATATTCATTCCTCCAGTTAATTTATTCATTTGTGAAGATTGCATATCATCAACACTTCTTAATGCTTCATTAACAGCGCTTAATACTAGATCTTGAAGCATCTCTATATCATCTGGATCTACAACTTCAGGTTTTATTTGAATATCAACAACTTCTTTTTTACCGTTAACTTTAACTGTAACAGCTCCTCCTCCAACAGAAGTTTCGATTTCTTTTGTTTCTAAGTCTTCTTGCATCTTTTGCATATCAGTTTGCATTTTTTGAGCTTGTTTTAATAATTGGTTCATATTTCCAGGCATCATTCCTGGGAATCCTTTTTTAGCCATATATAAATTCCTCCTTAATTATCCTTTTTATTTAATATGCTATTATTATATCATATTCGTATTTATTATTTAATTTCATTTTCATTTATACTTTGCTTAATGTCTATTATTTCTTTAGGAAAAACGGATTTTAATATTTCTTCGCCTTTATCCTTTTGTTCTTTTTCTATTTCTAATTTTATATTTTTTGTTTCTGACTTTAAAATTATTTTTATACTGAAACTTCTATTCAGTATTTCTCTTATTACACTCTCTATATAATTTCTAGTTTTTTCATCACTTAATTTATTTTTTGCAAATGCAAAGCTATCATCAAATACTATATATAAGTTATTTGCACTTACATTAAACTCTTTTGCCTCTCTTAAAATAGCATATACAGGCATATTTTTATCTTTCTTTATATGAGTAAGTATATTTTCCCAAGATTTCTCTATTAGCTCAACATCTTCACTTTTGACTTCTTCATAAAAAACTTCTTCCTCAGCTTTAACTTCATTTTTTTCACAAGTTTCTTTATCTTCTTTTTTACTTTCTATCTCAACATTATTATTTATATTTATTTTCCCACTCTTTATAACCTCTTCTAAATTAGATATTCTTTTTAAAAGAGATTCTTTGCTTTCATCAAACATTGGTTGAGATAATTTCATTATACTAACCTCTGCTAATACTCTAGGGTTCGAAGATACCTTAATCGCATCCTGAGTTGTTGATAGTATATTAAGTATCCTAATAATATCATTGACATCTATTGTACTTGCCTGCACTTTTAACTGTTCAACTATTTCTTCTGGTAAAGAAATTATTTCATCTAAATCACTAGATACTTTACACACCATTAAGTTTCTAAAATGATCTATTAAATCATCTATCAAGTTCTTTATATCTTTACCCCATACAACAAACTCATTCAATATCTCTAAACATTTCTTTGTATCCTCTTTTATAACATACTCTGCCATTTCAAATAGCTGCTCTATATTTACTGTTCCCAATAAATCTACAACATCTTTGTACTCTATATCATTTTCACTAAAGGACATACATTGATCTAATATACTAAGTGCATCTCTAAGTGCACCTTGAGAGTTTCTTGCTATTAAATTTAAAGCTCTGTCATCTACAACTACATTTACATCATCGCATATTTCCTTCATTCTATTAGACATATCTTTAACTGTAACTCTTTTAAAATCAAATCTTTGACATCTAGATAAAATTGTAGCAGGTATTTTATGAGGTTCTGTTGTCGCTAATATAAATATTACATATGAAGGTGGCTCTTCAAGTGTTTTTAAAAGTGCATTAAATGCACCTTGAGATAGCATATGCACCTCATCTATTATATAAACCTTATATTTACATTTTGCTGGAGTATATTTTACATTTTCTCTAATTTCCCTTATGTCATCAACACTATTGTTTGATGCTGCATCTATTTCTATAACATCCATGATGTTATCACTTAGTATATCTTTACAAACTTCACATTCATTACAAGGTTCTTCATCTACAGAGTTTTGGCAATTTAAAGCTCTTGCAAAAATCTTTGCAGTTGAAGTTTTTCCTGTACCTCTAGTTCCACAAAATAAATATGCATGTCCTACATTATTATTTTGGATCTGATTTTTTAAAGTTCTAATTATATGTTTTTGTCCTACAACGTCTTTAAATGTTTGAGGCCTGTAGGCTCTATACAACGCCTTATGCATAATTTATCTCTCCTTAATTCTAAAATCCCGATATTTTATTATATACCAATTAAAACAAATATTATCTATTTCAGTATAAATCAATTACATATTTTTTTATATTAAAAAAAATCCCTCATACAAGGGATTTTGTTTTTATATTAAAGCTGTGCACCATCTATTGACTTACTATCATAGGCGTTACCTAAACAGTTAGCTCGACTTAGGCACCCCCGCGGCACACGAAAGGATTCACTTACCGTTGCTTCCTTCCGGATCTGGCGGAGTTTATGAGCTTCCGTTGCGCAGGACCTAAGTGTCAACACCACTTATTTAGGGCAGCCCTACAATATATAAGCCTCTAGATGGAATTCAACCCTGCTATAGCGGATTGCAGGTTACAGGACACCGCTACCTTCCCGTCTAGCACAGCAAACTTATAACCATAATTTTTTTGGCGGAGAGAGTGGGATTCGAACCCACGATACGGTTTTACCCGTATACTCACTTTCCAGGCGAGCGCCTTCGACCAACTCGACCATCTCTCCTTACTGTCGCTTTCTTAACTCTTTAAAAAATTTTTGTAATACATCTGAACATTCTTCTTTTAATATATCAAATGTTACATCTATATTGCAAGTATTAAAGTAGTCAACTTTGAATTCATGTTGCTTTTCTATATTTAAGTTTTTTATATGCTTAGTTCCTATTATAAGTTTTTTTATCCTTGATTGAACTATAGCTCCACTACACATTATACATGGTTCCATAGTAACATACAAGTCGCAATTTATAAGTCTCCATCCACCTAAGTAATCTGAAGCCTTTCTTATTGCTAATATTTCAGCATGGGCTGTAGGATCATTTAATGTTTCAGTTAGATTATGCGCTCTAGCTATAATTTCACCATTCCTCACTATAACTGCACCTATGGGTGTCTCGCCTTTTCCATAAGCTTTATATGCTTCTTTAATTGCTTCACTCATATAAAACGATTTGTCCATGCTTCCTCCTAAAACCTATAACATCTTTAATATTACCATAATTAAATTTATAATTCAACTTAAATTTTAACCCATATTCTAATATAATTCTACAAATTTAATGTTATTTCTAATACATTTTTTATTAAATCTAAAGTAGGTTTTGATTATGAATTATTAAAATAAATAGGAAGCTTAGTATATAAGCTCCCTATTTAGATAAATAAGATTTTTAAATCTTATAATTCGTCTTTCTTTATAACATCAACACCCATATATGGTCTTAATGCTTCAGGAACTACTACAGATCCATCAGCTTGTTGATAGTTTTCTAATATAGCAGCTAAACATCTTCCTACTGCTAATCCTGATCCATTTAAAGTATGAACATATTCAGCTTTTGCTTTCTTATCTCTCTTGAATCTTATTCCAGCTCTTCTAGCTTGGAAATCTTCGAAGTTTGAACAAGAAGAAATTTCAACATATCTGTTGTAGCTTGGCATCCATACTTCTAAATCGTATTTAAATGCAGCTGTAAATCCTAAGTCTCCTGTACATATTCTTACAACTCTATATGGTAATCCTAATATTTGTAACATAGTTTCAGCATCATTTGTTAGTTTTTCTAATTCTTCATAAGATTCTTCTGGCTTAACAAACTTAACTAATTCAACTTTATTGAATTGATGTTGTCTTACTAATCCTCTTGTATCCCTTCCTGCAGATCCTGCTTCAGATCTGAAACATGGAGTATATGCACAATATTTTATTGGTAACTCATCTGCTGATAATATTTCATCTCTGTGTATATTTGTTACAGGAACCTCTGCAGTTGGTATTAAGAAGTAATCAAGACCTTCTAATTTGAACATATCTTCTTCGAATTTAGGAAGTTGACCTGTTCCTATAAAACTAGTTCTGTTTGCCATAAATGGTGGTAATACTTCTGTGTATCCATGCTTCTCAGTGTGAGTATTTAAGAAGAAGTTTATTAATGATCTTTCAAGTCTAGCTCCTAAACCTCTATATAAAGTAAATCTTGATCCTGTTATTTTACCTGCAGTTTCAAAATCTAATATACCTAATCCTGTTCCTATATCCCAGTGAGCTTTGTTTTCAAAATCAAACTTTGTAGGATCTCCCCAAGTTCTTATTTGTACATTATCTTCATCTGTTGTTCCTTGTGGAACATCTGGGTGAGGAACATTAGGAATTCTCATTAAGTTATATTCCATTTTTTCTTCTACTTCTTTAACTTTCTCATCAAATCCTTTTATCTTCTCAGATAATTGCTTTAACTTAGCTTTTGCTTCTGTAACATCTACACCTTCTTTTATTAATTGAGGTATCTTCTTTGATTCTACATTTAATTCATTTTTCATAACTTCAACTTCTTGAAGTAATTCTCTTCTCTTATTATCTAATTCTACAACTATATCAAGGTCGAATTCTTTTTCTCCTCTTATTTCCATTGCTTTTTTTATTTCATCTAAATTTTCTCTTATTCTTTTTATATCTAACATTTGTCTTCCTCCTATAGAATATTTTTATATTTTAAAATAAAATAACGTTACCCCTAATGATGTAATAGTGATTTTATTTCAATTTTCAATTTTCAATTTTTGTATAAAAAAAGACCCTCGTACCCCTTAAAAAGGGACGAAAGTCTGTTATCCGCGTTGCCACCCTAGTTGTTTACATTTGTAAAATATAAACCTCTCAATCCTGTAACGTAGGTATACGACCAATCTTACTATTATTTTCGGATTAGTAGCTCAGGAATGGATTCAAAAACCATTGTAATGAGTTCTCACCAACCACTCACTCTCTGAATACAAACTTGCTTTTTACTATTTTCCGTCTTCGCCATATTCTTTGTTCTATTTGTAAATCATTATATTATATATATTATCAACTTTCAATACTAATATTCAAAAAGTTTTATTATTTTTATTATTTTTTTATATCTTCATCACAATTTTTATAATATATAACTCTTGAAGGGAAAGGTATTTCAATATTGTTCTCATCAAATTTGGATTTTACCTTCTCCATTACATCAAAGTATACACTCCAGTAATCATCAGTCTTTACCCATGGCCTTGCTACTATTTGCATAGCATTTTCACCTAATGTATTTAATCCAATTATAGGTTCTGGATCTCTTAATATTCTTTTATCTTCCTTAAAAATTTTTGCTAGTACATCTTTTACAACTTTTATATTTGTATCGTAAGCTACACTAAATGAAAAATCTATTCTTCTTTTTTCTTGATGTGTATAGTTAATTATATTGTCACTAGTTAACTTAAAATTAGGAACTATAATAGCTTTATTATCAGGAGTTTTTAGTATTGTGCTAAAAATTTGTATATCATCAACTGTTCCTTCAACCCCAGATCCACCTATATAATCTCCAGTTTTAAACGGTTGAAAAATAAAATTATCATACCTGCACCTAAATTTGACAGTATTTCTTTAAACGCTAAACCTAAAGATAAACCAATAACTCCTATCAGTGATACCATAACTGTCATAAAGGATTGTACAGGGAAGTTAATTATATCTAGACAGGTCATAATAACCATAAGAACACTAGATCCATAAATAGCATATGATGCAAAATTAGCTACTCCTCTTTCAATATTGTATTTAAGTATAATCTTTTTGCTATATCTCTTTAACCATTTACAACCATATAATCCTACAATAAGAAATATAATCGCATAAATTAATTTAGGACCACTATTTTTAACTGCATGAAAAAAGTTTCTATGGTTTTTTGAGATACTTGCGTTGTAGTTCCACTAATCATAAGCTCACTCTCCTAACTTGATGTATTTATTATAAGTCTATTTTAATAATTTTTTCTTTTTATTTATTATATCTCTAATTATTTTACAATATTTTTTTAATTAAATGCAATTCTTCTAATACATATTTATAGAAAATAAAAAAAAGCTATGAAAATTCATAGCTTTAAATTCTTTCACATGAGTTCATCGAATTACTATCTACTATTTTTTTACAAAATTATCAAGATCCTGTATTTTACTACTATCAGCTAAATCAATTTTTATATTCATCATCTCTTCGTTTATAGGTCCTTGCGAAATTGAATTAATCTTTAAATTATTTTCTTCAGCTAAATTTATTAAATCTAGAATACTCCCTCTATTAACTTCTATACTAAACTTCATTTTTACCTACCCCTTTTTAGTATCTTTTAATAAAGATTATTCAAGCTATATTTAAATTATTACACTTTGTACATTTAAATTAAATTTAATCTCATACAGTACAAAAGTAATCTTTTTATTTTCACACAACAAAAAGTGGTTAGGATTAACTTTATAGCACAGTGGCCATTTTAAAGCATCTTTTCTCATCTCTTTATATCATACCATATAAGCGTAATTCTTCTTTATTTTACACAACAAAAAGTGGTTAAGGTTTAGTTTGCAACGCCGAGGTCATTCAAAGCATCTTCTCAGCTTTATGACCCAAGTGCAAACTAAACCTTAACCACCACTACTAAATCCACGTAAAATAAAAAAGATTACGCGGCTACGTCCTACTCTCCCAGGCAGCTTCCCACCAAGTACCATCGGCGCTAAAGAGCTTAACTTCTGTGTTCGGAATGGGAACAGGTGTATCCTCTTTGCTGTAATAACCGCATAATCTTTATTTAGAGTTAGTACTCTAAAAACTGAATAACATTAGTAAGATTAGATAATCTTGGTCAAGTCCTCGATCTATTAGTATCGGTAAGCTACATACATTGCTGCACTTACACCTCCGACCTATCAACAGGTAGTCTT
>NZ_JAIXHU010000065.1:0-8750 GCF_025671395.1 Paraclostridium sp. AKS73
AGAACAATCAAAAAATATAAAAAAAGATAAAAAAACTAATAATAAAAATTAAAAATACGAAAGATAAGTATGAAGCTGAAATAAAAAAATCAAAGGGAAGTGGGTATAGCTTTTTAGCAGCAGGAATATCATGTATGTTAGCAGAAATTATTTTGAAGTTTTTAAAATAATAAAAACTAAAATTATAAAAAATAAAGAGATATGTCTATAAAACATATCTCTTTATTTTATTACTCTAAATACACCTCGTACATGGCCTAGTACACTAACTTCAGATGGGTCTAAAATTATAGGTTCCATAAAGTCATTTTCAGGTTGTAATCTTATATGATTTTCTTCTTTGAAAAATCGCTTAACTGTTGCACTATCTTGACGAACTAATGCAACTACTATTTGAGAGTTATAAGCTGTAGTAGCTTTATCAACTATAACGTAGTCTCCATCTAAAATACCTGCATTTATCATACTTTCGCCTTTTACTTTTAATATGAAGTTATCTTTGCCTACAATAAAATTTGCAGGTAATGGTATGTATTCTTCTATATTTTGTTCTGCAAAAATTGGCTCTCCAGCAGTTATTTGACCTAGGACAGGCAAGTGAAGAACCTCTTGATTAAGGCCATTAGCGCCTTCACCTTTATTAGAGTCTAAAACTTCGATAGCCCTAGGCTTTGTTGCATCTCTTCTGATGTACCCTAACTTTTCTAATTTATTTAAATGAGAGTGTACAGTTGATGTAGATCTTAAATCAACAGCTGCACAAATTTCTCTAACTGAAGGTGGATACCCTTTTTGAGTTAATTGATCTTTTATAAACTCAAGTATCATTATTTGTTTATTCGTTAAATCTAGATACATGTTATCATCTCATTTCTAATATTAATTTTTAGTTTTATATTATATATTTTAGCATATTGACCAATTTTATACAAACATTTGTTCTTATATTAGAATTTATTCATCAATATCATCTAGGTCATCTATCCATTCAAAATTATTAACAATATCTCTCTTAACATTTTTCTTATGAGCTGCATACAATTGAGTGGTTGTAACATTATCATGATCTAATAAGTTTTGAACATCATATATAGAAAATCCATTTTGAATTAATGAGGTAGCTGCTGTAGCCCTTAACTTATGAGGACTATAACCTTTATCTCTAGAAGTATCCATAGAAATAGAAGTATACTTTTTAACTAACTGTCTAATTGACTTTGGATCCATTCGTTTATTTTGCAGAGATAGAAATAGTGCATCTTGCATATCTTCACTTAACATGTCACTTTTAGGTCTTTCATTTAAAATGTAATCTCTAACAACTAACTCACAAGTATTATTTATAGGCATTAATACTTCTTTACCTCTTTTTCTATAAATTTTAAACTCTCCTCTTGAAAAGTTAAATGATGAAATATTGAGTTCTCTAAGTTCATTTAACCTAAGTCCATATGTAACAAACAAAGCTAATATAGCTTTATCTCGAAGCTTAGTCTTTTTCCAATAAACTTTCTCTTTATCAGTAAGACCCAAACCTGTATCAACAGCATCTAACATTTTAGCAACTTCATCTATCTCCAAACGCTTAATAGCATCAGGTTGTGGTTTGGGAAGTTTAATTGGATTAAACCCATCTGTTATATTAGCTTCTAATTGATCATTTCTAAAAAGAAATTTAAATAGGGTAGACAAAGATGACTTTTTACGTGCTAAAGCTCGGTTGTTATTTTCATATATATGAGTATTTTATCAGTATACTTATAATATCTAGTACAATAATCTCCTAAGAATAGATTCACATCTCGTGCTTTTATTTGATTAAACTCATTAAGTGTAATTTCTTTTATCTCATTAGCAACTGTAATTTCTTTAGTTTCTATTAAATATGAACAAAAAAATTGAATATCTTCTAAATAAGCTAGTCTAGTAGTAACCGATACAGATCCTTTTAAATAAATACAGTAATCCTTCATAAACCTAGGAAGGTTATTTTCAACTTGTATACATTTTTCGATAACTCTATTATCTCTAAGAACTATATTATCAGGCTTATCAGATTTATTATGTATTTTAATAGTTTTACTTTCTGCCATTTTAAAACCTCCAAATTTAAACTTTTAATATTTTTAATATAGCATAGTCTTTTTTTGACTTCAACTATTCCTTAAATAATATAATAGAGGTGATGCAAATGTAAAATTCAATTAAAGATTTTAATTACAGTGTAGATAAATGATATTATGTATTCAAAAAAATACAATCTTGAAAGAATTTTTCATTTTGGTTGCTTTTATATATGAACAGTGCTATTCTAATAGCATAAAATGTATATAAAATAACAAAAATCAAACAATATAAAATATAGGTTTAATCAATATGTATCATTGATTAATTAAAAGGGAATCAGGTGAAAACCCTGAACTATCCCGTAGCTGTATTAGAAGAATTTATGTGCAATATGCCACTTGAAATCAGGGAAGGCGCACATAAGTGATGATTCTTAAGTCAGAAGACCTGCCTATGTTTTGAAGCATTAACTCTACGAGTGATAGGGGTGGCTTTACAATAAATTATCAATTCAATCCTATCAGCCACTAATTACAATTCAAATAATCTATCATAACTTTGTTATTTTTTTAACACTAACCAAGTATTTGTAGAGTTATAACACTCACAATTAAATTTATTTAAATAATACATTTTTATATTTCCACAACACTTCTTTAATAATATCACTTTATCAATGCTTTTAATTATCCTCATAACTTGAAAAGATTTAATAAATTCACAATAACCGTAATGTTTTAGAGGTACAGTATGTAAAGTATAGAGATAAAGCAAGTGAAATGAAACAGTGTTTACAAAATATAAACTATATAGGGGGTATTTTTATGTCATTAATGACAAAAGATCAATACATAGAAAGTATTAGAAACTTAAAACAAAAGGTTTATTTATTTGGGGAGTTAATAGAAAATACTGTAGACAATCCTATAATTCGTCCATCACTTAACTCTGTAGCAATGACTTATGAATTAGCTCAAGATCCACAATATGAAGACATAATGACAGCTACTTCTCATCTTACAGGTAAAAAAGTAAATAGATTCTGTCATATTCACCAAAGTACTGAGGATTTGATTAATAAAGTTAAAATGCAACGTTTATGTGGACAAAAAACTGGGTCATGCTTTCAACGTTGCGTAGGAATGGATGCATTTAATGCAGTTTATAGTACAACATTTGAAATAGATGAAGCTCATGGAACTAATTATCATGAAAATTTCAAAAAGTATATGATATATGTTCAAGAAAATGATTTAGTTGTAGATGGAGCAATGACAGATCCAAAAGGAGATAGAGGATTAGCTCCAAATAAACAAGCTGATCCAGATTTATTCTTAAGAGTAGTTGAAAGAAGGGAAGATGGAGTTGTAGTAAGAGGTGCTAAAGCGCATCAAACTGGTATGGTTAATTCTCATGAAATTCTAGTTATGCCAACTATGACTATGGGTCCTGATGACAAGGATTGGGCAATATCTTTTTCTTTACCAACTGATACTGAGGGAATATTTAGTATATATGGTCGCCAATCTTGTGATACTAGAAAACTTGAAGAAGGTGTAGATATAGATATGGGTAACTCAACATTTGGTGGGCATGAAACATTAACTATTTTTGAAGATGTGTTTGTTCCAAATGAAAGAATCTTTTTAAATGGTGAAGTCGAGTTTTCTGGTATTTTAGTAGAGAGATTTGCAGGATATCATAGACAAAGCTATGGTGGTTGTAAAGTTGGTGTGGGAGATGTACTTATTGGAGCATCAGCAGTAGCGGCTGATTATAATGGGGCAGCTAGAGCTTCACATATAAAAGACAAACTTATTGAAATGACTCATTTAAATGAAACACTATACAGTTGTGGTATTGCTTGTTCATGTGAGGGATGTAAAACAAAATCAGGAAATTACCAAATAGATCTACTTCTTGCAAACGTTTGTAAGCAGAATATAACAAGAATGCCATATGAAATTGCTAGGTTAGCAGAAGATATTGCTGGTGGTATTATGGTAACTATGCCTTCTGAAAAAGATTTTAAAGATCCTAAAATAGGTCCTTATATTGACAAATATTTAAAAGGAGTTGATCATGTTCCTACTGAAGATAGAATGAGAGTTTTAAGACTTATAGAAAATATTACTTTAGGAACTGCTGCTGTTGGATATAGAACTGAATCTATGCATGGAGCAGGTTCACCTCAGGCTCAAAGAATTATGATTTCAAGACAAAGCAACCTAAATAAGAAAAAAGAACTAGCTAAAAATATAGCTAATATAAAAGAGTTAGCTAAAGCAGAGAACTAATAATACTATAAGATCCTAGAATTCAAGGGGTGAAATAATGAACTGGAAGGTTTTATATAAAGAAAAATTAATATCAGCAGAGGGTGCTGCGAAAAAGATAAAAAGTAATAGTAGAATTGTTACTGGTCATGCAGCAGGAGAGCCAAAAAAAGTCATAGAAGCAATGGTTAATGAAAGTGAAAGTTATTCTAATGTAGAAATAGTTCATATGATTGGTATGGGTCCTGGAGAGTATGTTAAAAAGGACAAAGAGCTTAACTTTAAACACAATTCTTTATTTGTTGGGGCATCAACTAGGGAGGCAGTACTAGAAGGAAGAGCAGAGTATACTCCTTGCCATTTTTCTGAAGTTCCACGACTTTTTAAGGAAGAATATTTAAAGGTAGATGTAGCTATAATTCAGGTCTCACAGCCAGATAGAAATGGATATTGTAGCTTTGGAATATCTAATGATTATACTAAATCAGCAGCTGAATGTGCAGATATTGTAATAGCAGAGGTTAACCCTAAAATGCCAAGAACGCTAGGTGATTCTTTTATACATATAAAAGATATTGACTATATAGTTGAGGTTGATTATGACATTATAGAGCTTAAGCCTTCTAAAATAGGAGAAATAGAAAAAGCTATAGGTGAAAACTGTGCAACACTTATAGAAGATGGAGCAACACTGCAGTTAGGAATAGGTGCTATCCCAGATGCTGTACTTCTATTTTTAAAAGATAAAAAAGATTTAGGTATCCACTCTGAAATGATATCAGATGGAGTAGTTGAGTTAGTTGAATCGGGAGTAATTACAAATAGAAGAAAAAATCTACATAAAAATAAAATGATAGTAACGTTTTTAATGGGTACAAAAAAACTATACGATTTTGTCAACGATAATCCTATGGTAGAAATGTTTCCAGTAGACTATGTAAATAACCCTGGTGTAATAAGTAAAAATGATAATATGATATCCATAAATTCTTGTATTCAAATAGATTTAATGGGGCAAATAGCTTCAGAATCTATTGGACTTAAGCAATTTAGTGGTGTTGGAGGTCAAGTAGATTTTATAAGGGGATCTAATATGTCCAAAGGTGGAAAATCAATAATTGCTATACCTTCTACTGCATCAAGAGGAACAGTGTCAAGAATAGTTCCATTCTTAGACAATGGAGCAGCAGTAACTACATCTAGAAATGATGTTCATTATGTAGCTACAGAATATGGGGTAGCAGAACTTAGAGGCAAATCTTTAAAAGAAAGGGCAAGAGCACTTATAAATATAGCACATCCTAATTTTAGAGATGATCTTATAGAAGAATGGGAAAATAGATTCAATAGTAAATTTGATAATTTAAAATATCATAAAGCTTATAATTAGTTAGTTTTAATTTGAAATTAAACAATAAAATAAAATGAATAAACATATTTTATTCTAGTGTGGAGGGGTTTATTATGGATACAAAATCATACATAGATGAATTGGTAAGTAAATCAAGGATAGCACAAAGTAAGTACGAAAATTTTACTCAAGAACAAGTGAATGAAATAGTAAGAGAAATTGCTAAGGTTGTATATGATAAAGCAGAAGAATTAGCTAAAATGGCAGTTGAAGAAACAAGAATGGGAGTTTATGAAGATAAAGTTGCTAAAAATAAAGGGAAATCAAAAGTTATTTGGAATAATTTGAAAGATAAAAAATCAATAGGAATATTAGAAGAAGATAAGGAAAATGCAATTATTAAAGTTGCTAAGCCTAAGGGAGTAATTGGGGCTGTAACGCCGTGTACAAATCCTATTGTTACACCAATGTGCAACGCTATGTTTGCATTAAAAGGAGGCAATTCTATTATTATTTCTCCCCATCCAAGAGCAAAAAAATGTAACAAATATCTAGTAGACTTATTTAATGAAGCTATCAAAAAATTTGAAGCACCAGAAAATTTAATTCAAATTATAGAGGAACCATCTATAGACCTAAGCTTAGAGCTTATGAAATCAGCTGATGTAGTAGTAGCTACTGGTGGTATGGGAATGGTTAAATCAGCTTATAGTAGTGGAAAACCAGCTTATGGGGTTGGAGCTGGAAATGTACAGTGTATAATCGATAGAGACATCGATATAAAAGAAGCTGTAACAAAAATAGTTACTGGAAGAACTTTTGATAATGGAATTATATGCTCAGGAGAACAAAGTGCTATAATACCTAAAGAACTTTATGAAAGAACTATAGAAGAATTTAAGAAAAATGGAGCTTTCTATGTATCAGATGAAAAAACTATAGAAAAATTCGCAAAGGTAATTTTTATAGATGGAAAGATTAATGGAAAGATAGTTGGTCAAAGTGTTCAATTTATTGCTAATTTAGCAGGAGTAGATGTTCCGAAAGACACAAGGGTTATTGTATTAAAAGCAAGAGGCAAAGGATTTGAAGATGTATTATGTAAAGAAAAAATGTGTCCAGTGATGATTTCATTTGAGTATGAAAACTTTAATGAAGCAATAGAAATAGCCCAAGCTAATTTAAATGTAGAAGGAAAAGGACATTCTTGCGCTATTCACTCAAATAATAAAGATCATATTAAATATGCTGCAACTAATCTAACAGTAAGTAGACTTGTTGTAAATCAACCATCATCAACTTCAGCAGGAGGAAGCTTCTACAATGGGTTTGCCCCAACTACTACATTAGGCTGTGGTTCATGGGGAAATAATAGTATTTCTGAAAACTTAGATTATAAGCATTTAATTAACATATCAAGAATAGGTTTTTATAATGCACAAGCAAACGCACCAACAGATGAAGAAATCTGGGAATATGAAAAAACATTGGAAAAAGCTTTAAATTAAGGAGGAGCTCTAATGAAAATGATAGAATTAAAACCTCAAATTTTTAAATTTAATACTTGTAAAGCTTTTATTGAGGAGTTTAAAATAGGCAATGGTGATTTAATATTTACAAATAAGTTTTTGTATGATTTTTTCTTAAAAGATTTAAACATTGATAGTGAATATATTTTTCAAGAAGACTATAAGTTAAAAGAGCCTTCAGATGATATAATCGATGAAATAGTTAAATATATAGCTCCTAAAAATATAAAAAGAGTAATAGCAATTGGAGGAGGCTCAATTATTGACGTATCAAAAATATTATCCCTTAAAAATACTGATTGTTCTCGCAAACTTTTTGAGAAAATAGTTCCTGCAGTAAAAGATAAAGAGCTAATAATAGTGCCTACTACTTGTGGTACAGGTAGCGAGGTTACGAACATATCAATTGCCGAAATAAAAAGCAAAGAAACAAAGATGGGTCTTGCTGTACCAGAGTTATATCCAGATTATGCAGTCCTTATTCCAGAACTTGTTAAGGGATTGCCTTATGATTTCTTTATGTATAGCTCAATAGACGCATTAATTCATGCTATAGAAGCTTATGTTTCTCCAAATGCGAACAACTTTACAGAAATGTTTAGTATTGAAGCAATTAAAATTATAATAGATGGATATAAAAAGGTTATAGAAAAGGGCAAAGAATATAGAAAAGAAATAATAGAAGACTTTTTAATAGCTAGTAACTATGCAGGAATTGCATTTGGAAATGCAGGGGTTGGAGCAGTTCATGCACTTTCATATCCACTAGGGGGAAAATATCATGTACCTCATGGAGAGGCTAATTATCAATTTTTTATAGAGGTATTTAGATACTATAATATTAAAAATCCTAAAGGTAAAATTAAAAATTTAAATAAATTAATATCAGAAATTTTAGAAATTAAGACTGATGTAGATGTGTATGAAGCTTTGGAAAATTTATTAAGTAACTTAATATCTAAAAACATTTATATGAATATGGTATGAAAGAAGAAGAAATAGATTCTTTTGCACAAAGTGTAATTGAAACGCAACAAAGGCTTTTAAATAATAACTATGTACAAATGGATGTTCAAGATATAGCTAAGATTTACAGAAAATTATATAAATAAAATAAATAGGAAAACTCCAATAAATTATTAATCTTATAGTAAGAGAATATATTTTTGGAGTTTTCTTATTAAAAATAATAATAATTTAAATACGATGTAAATCTATAATTTTTCAAAAAATGTAGATTTAGGTTAAATAATATTAACGTAGACAAATAATATTTTAATATTGCAAATTAATTTATTAAAATCAAATATTAAAACAAAAAGAGAAGCTATGAAAAATCAATAAAATAAAAGATATATGTTAAAAAACGTTAAATATATAGATATAGTTGCTTTTATACTAACTATACCCTAAATATACATTTAAAGGATAGTTAGGTATTACGAAATGTACTACTCTTCATATATCTATATATAATTAATATGTTTTCATAGATGTAATTATAATCATTGTATATTATAATCTACT
>NZ_JAIXHU010000066.1:0-8379 GCF_025671395.1 Paraclostridium sp. AKS73
AAAAAAGAAACTACAATCTAGTGGTATAGAGCGAAGTTTCTATGTAAATAAAATATCTATTTATTTAGGTCACTCTTATTGCCGTTAGAGTGACTTTTTGATTTATCATAAAAAAAACATCAGACTATGCTAAAAAAGAGAACCATAAACTATTTTGAAAGCCTTACAATTAACTTTTTTAATCTTTTAGATGATATTACTATACCAGCGATACTTACGATTAATTCTTCTAATACACATGCCCATAAAAATAATCCTAGGAATATATCCCTTAATACCAATTTTTACTTAATTGAAATCATACTGTATAGATAATTAATATAAAATTAATTGTATTAGACACTTTATTACAATTTGTCCTCATGTATTTTTTAAAAAGCGGCGTCATACAATTTATATATACAATTCATATGTATAAGGGGGAAATTATGATGGACTTTCTACAAACTGTTATCGTTGGAGGTTTAGCAGGTATCATAGCAGGATTAATACCATATTTCATAGGTAAAAATAAAGATCAAATAAAAATGGCTACACAAGCCCTTATAGTTTGTGGTGTATGTGGCACTTTGCTAGGTCTTTTATTAGCACTGCCTGTCGCACTTATTTATACTTTTTTAATATGCTCAAAATACAAGAATGGAATTACATGCCCTTATTGTAATGAACGTATATTAAAAGATGCTACAGTATGTAAATATTGCAAACAAAATATAAATCAATAACATCCTCTTTTAGTTAATTTATTTTAAAAAATGTCTTGCTAAATTTTAGTTAATTTAACAAGGCATTTTTATTTGTAGGCTACAAATTATTACAAATTTAGATAAACTATATATGTATAATATCTTTTGTAGTTATTTTTAAGATTGCGAAACGTCACTTTTTTGTGAATCAAATTTCACAATAAAAAGAAACGGGGGATTTATAATGAATCGCAGAAAAGGAATTTTAATAGCACTAGGAGTAGTTGCTGTAATAGTTGGATGTACTCTAGTTCTTAGGCCAATATCTAAAACTAAAAAAATTAGTAAAGATGAGGTTGTAAAAGAAGTAAACACTGGCGAAGTTACAAAAAATAAAGAAGAAACATTAGCAAAATTATTAGAAGGTAAGTACTTATATGATGATAGCGTTGATAGCAAAATAGGTACAGTATTCTGTTTCAATAAAGATGAAGTAGTAGCATTATACCCACATGAAGAGGATGTAAATAAAATAAAAAAACATCCACTGATATAAATACTGCTTTATTCGAACTTGAAAGTAATGAACATGGTTCCCCTGAAATTATAATTAAATCTAAATTTAAAATAGAAAAAACAAATGATACATCTGTAACTCTTGTAGAGTCACCAAATGTTGAACCTACAGGGCTATCTAAAAGTTTAAATATACTAACTACAGAAGAGAGTGAAAAAGCTATAGCTAAAGTTAATCCTGATTATGTTCAAGATAAAAACTTGGATGATTTAGGATTAACAAAAGAGTTGTTCACTAAAACTTTTGGATCAGTTCAAACTAGCACAAGTTCTGATGAAAACATTATATCATCAGAAAAAGCATTACAATTATGCAAAGACAAGTTATCAGGCTTTAAAAATACTGACTATCTTACTTTAGGAAAAAATACACCTGGTATGCCTTCAGGCGGTAAATACAATGGAGTTAGATACATATATGTGTATTACATGATATATGGAATAGCTGCTGATTACAGATACTGCGTTAAAGAAAGTGATGGATCAATATACTATGAAGACTCTGCTAATATAGGCAAATTGATAGATATTGATACACATATCGCAAACAATAGAAGTATTAGCGATTCTGAGCCTACAATCAAAGAGAATGAAGATACAACAGAAAGAAAGAAGATATCAGAAAGCGAAGCGATTGTTCTATGTGATAAAAGACTTAAAGAACTAAATTTCCGTGAATTTGAATCTCCTGGTAGCGTCATTAACACATTAGAAGGAGATTATTACCAAATTGTATATGATGGAGGAGATGCTTTTGCCGTTCATATGTATACTGGAGAAGTTTTTTACTCTGGGCGTGATGGAATATCTAATCTAGAATAGTTAAAAAAAAGAAACTACAATCTAGTGGTATAGAGCGAAGTTTCTATGTAAATAAAATATCTATTTATTTAGGTCACTCTTATTGCCGTTAGAGTGACTTTTTAACTTATCATAAATAAAACATCCGACTATGCTAAAAAATATAGCGTCGGAATTGTTTAAAAATAATCTTAAAATTTCCATACTTCCACCTCCTTCCTATTGGAAGTAGGTTTTATCCTTCGTATAGAAACAGTCACTCTTAGATTGTAATTTCCATTTATTATTATAACATAAATAAACTTACAAATATCTAATATATAAGATATTATGAACTACAAATTATACTATGATTAAAAAAGTGTAAATGAATGGATCTAAACATAAGACCCATTCATTTACACTTTTTAATATTATTAAATTTTTGTATATAAGTTATAAAAATACCTATAAAAAATGGAATTGAAAATATTAAGTATTCCATCTCTTTAGTGTTATAATACTGGAATATCAAATACCCCAATACAACAATTCTTATAACTTTAAAGGTATATAGCATATTTTCCTTTTTCATATATATCTCCTTAACTTAAGGTATTTTAATGCCTTCAGAATAATACCAATGACACTTATTTACATTCTTATAGTTAACTATTGATTCTGCAATACAATCTTTGCATTTATCAATAAGTTCACACCCTTTACACAACTTCTCCTCTGCACTTTTCAAGCTAGGAAAAATCTTAGAATTTCTTATATAAATCGATTCTAATGATTCATTATTTATATCTCCTATTTCTTTACTAATCATAGGACAAGGAGATAACTTAAATGATGGATTAACTTTTAGAATTCTATAACCTAACCCGCAATTTAAGTTGTTATTAGAATTATGATCTTCAAATGCTCCTACTTTAAATTTTTCATCTTCATATTTGTCTTTTAGTTCTTTTATAAATAAATGTATTTCATTTGATCCAAAGTTAGATTTAATATTATTTTCGTTGGCTCTTCCTTGTTCAGATACCCATCCAATTCTATGTAAATCTACTCCTTTGTCCTTTAAGTAGATGCATAACTCTTCTATTTCCCTGAAATCTTGCTCTGCTATGCAAGTGGCTACAACCAATTGAACATTCCTATTTCTAATAACTTCTAAAAATTTCATAGTTTTTTCAAATGAATCTGATTTTCCTCTTATAAAGTTATGTGATTCATTAAATCCATCAATACTAACTTGTATAAGCCCATTAACATTTTCCAACTTATCAATACATTTTAAAACTTTATCATTTAAAATATATCCACTTGTTGTTACCTGTACTTTTACTTCTTTACTAACTAAATAATCTATGACCTTATCTATATGCTCATATAAAAATGGTTCTCCTCCTGTTAGCTGAAAATACTGAACACCTTGATCTATCATTTGTTCTAAAATGTTCATTAAAGTTTTACAGTTCATTGAATCTCCAACTCCTGCATTTACATAACAATGATTACATTTTAATGGGCAATTATGAGTCAACTCTAAAACAACAACTTCTGGAGTGTAATATTGTTTACTTCCTTTTATCTTGCAAGGAGTTAAATTCTTATTGTTATTGTAAGATACTACATTACCATCTTCTAATTGTAAAATAAATTGACTTACGAAATTTTTTACAGTGTCATAATTCTCATTATACTTTTTACATAACTTATCAATTATATCTTCTTGAGAGTTAGTTCCATTACATAATTCTAATATATCTTGAGCACTTTGATTTATTCCAAACTCTTTTCTAATTCCTTTTATTGCTACTGATATAAAATTGCAGTCTGGCTGTAATTTTATATAATTATTTTCTACTAGTGAAATATACATATTTTCCTCCATATATAAAAATAGCTGCCTTTTAAAGAAGTTAGTAGAGAGTAATACATCATTACAATATATTCCCTCTCTAATTTCAAAACACCTATTTTTAGCCTGCTACAATTGCAAGAGCTCCACATAGTGCTGTAACAGCCGCTAACCCTTCTGTCGCTCCTAGAATCGCTAATTCAGGTTGAGCTACACATACTCCTAATTCTACTTTAAATAACATTGGTTTTTCCATTTTGTTACCTCCTATGTATTAAATAATTTTTAATTTTTTAGATAAAATTGTTTAATGTCATAACATTTTTATCCCCTCCTTATTAACATGTATTCGCTAAAATTCATATATAAAATTTCCTACTAATATATCATCAACGCTTGATTTACTTCCTCTAATTTCTTTTGCTGAATTTAAAAACTCTATTAAATTTAATGTAGTTATCTTACTTTTAAATTTTGATTTATTAATCGTATGATTCGCTATAATAGATATGTTCATATTTTGAAAATCAATTCCTAGTATTTTAATATCTTGAATTATATTTTGGCTATATTCATCTACCTCATCTGTAGATACTATAAGTGAACTATATTTTGATTGTAATTTACCTTCTGAATTTATTTCACAGTTTCCATATGCTGTCTGATTCAAAATAATACTTTGTTCTAAGGTAACTATATAATTTTTTAAAATTCCATCCTTAATTAAGTATCCATCTGATATAGGCATTCCTTCATCATCTAGATCTAAAGGGCTTATTTTTTGCTGAAATATACTAAGTTTAGAAGAAAATACTTTTTTATTTAATAAATTGACATTAAATGCTGATTGTTCGCTTAATACTCTTTCTCCAGACAAGCTTTCTAAAATAATATTTATTAGTTTAATTACCACATTATTTTCTAATATGTACATGCCTTTCAATTCTTTTTCTTGCAAGTTCTCATCATTTTTATTAAATTTTTATAAATTTCATCTCCTATAGATGAAAATAATTTTATATTTTTATTATTATAAAAACGATAAGTTTTTCTTGTAAATATCGATATTTCACATGTTAACTTATCCTTAGAAATAAGAGTATTTACACATGTCTTATTTTCAGATATTTTATTTATTTTTGTTTATAGATTAATTTAAAACCTATGTTGAAATCTTCATTGATTTTATTTCGTATAATTTTTTCTCTACTTAGCCAATCTAATATCTTAAATTCATCATAATTAAATATTTTATTTTCTATATGCCTACCTGTGTCTAAATAGCTAGTTGAATTTTCATTAATTTTTAAATTGTTTATATTTAATTTCTTTAAATTTTTATAATTAATAGTTCCTTCACTGCTTATAAAGGCTGCATTAGTTGTGTACACTCCTTCATCTAATTGAATAATCAAATTCGGATAGTTTAATTCTTTTTTTGAACAAGTTTGTGTTTCATCGATGTCTTTAATTTCCAAAATAGAGTAATTTACTTTAGTTCAAATAAATTTTTTAATATCATTATCTTTACTTAATATCGAAATTAAATCTTTACAGCTCATAGCCTACTCCTTTTACCTTCACATTAGTTATATGGATTGTAGGAGCTCCAATACCTACCCTTACAACTTGATTTTTTTTAACACAAAATCTTGATGAGATTTTTAAATCATCGCCTATTTCAGATATATTATTTAATATATCTACTATGTTCCCTTCTATTTCTAAGTTAGGTATGTAAAATATAGAATTTTGATTATATTTTATATAACCCTCTCCTATCAATTTATATGTAAATTTAGAAGGGATAAACTCTCCATTTGTAATCGATGATACATGGATATACTCTCCTTTTAACGGAGTTATCAACTTATTTCCTTTTAAAATTGTCATTCTCATTCTAGATAAAGGTGTATGCTGATAATTTTGACTCCTAGCAAACCCATATAAATCACTTTTTCTTAAGTTATCTTTACTGTCTATACTAATTATTTCATTAATCTTGCCAGAATCTATTAAAGTTAATGGTTTTATTTCTCTACCAAGGTCATCTAGCTTATTTAACCCTATTTTGTGTTGGTGACCTTCTATATCATCTACTACAGTCATTTGCTTAGGAAACTCCATTTTAGAAATTTGGTCCCTTTTAATGTTGAAAATATCATTTTCTAAAAGATGACCTATTATTTCATGACAGAAATATCCACTTGAAATAGGTGCCAGCTCTACTTCTTTAAATACACTATCTATTTTTAATAGGTTTTGCTTATTATATATTGCAACTACTTTGTGGTGATTTTCTTTAAAAAAGTCATCTATCATAGCCTTTATTTGATAAATGAAATTTCATTTATATTTACAGGTTCTTCAAAAATAATATTTATATTGGAATTTACCTTTATGACAAGTCTTAAAAGATTATAGTATCTTTTATCTAAATTCTCATTAATTGTAACTGTTTCCAAGTGATCTTTAATATAACAAACAATACTTGCATTATATTTACATATGTCTTTACTATAATAATTTAATAGCATTTCTAATTCTTTAATATGGTTTTCTAAAAATGCTAACGGGTTAATCAAATTAGACTCTTTATATACAACTTCATTCTTAACAACCTCTATTTTTGAATATTCTTTTCTGGATCCTTTGTCTATAGAATAATATGATATTGCCTTATTATTTATATATTTTATACAATACTCTTGTATATATTGTTTAAAAACCATATCTTCTCTCTACCCCTTAATATTATTAGTAACTCTTTTGTCTATAATCTTAGATACCGCTAATAATATGATTATAGATGTGAAAATTATTGAGTAAATAAAGTAGAATGTACTTTTGTAAGGGTTAACTATAGTTATAATAATTACCAATATAGCAATTAAGCTTAGAACACAATATAATTGATAATACATTTCATCTTTAACTATATAAATTAACATAAAACTTATACATGACGCTAATAATGCTGCTAATAAACCTATAGTTAGATATAAATGAACTTCATTGATCGTATGAACATCTTTTATAAAAAGAACTTCATATCCTAACAAGATTAAGTCAAATAAAAATGATACTATTACTGGTATCAGAACTTTACATCCCATATATACATATTTATTTATATCACTAGACAATATATATAAATTCATTTTATCTTTTTTATCGCATAATAAAGTATAGTTAGAAAATTGTAAGCAAATAGTTGAAGGAATTATTGCTAAAAACATGACTATAATACTTTCCTTGCTTATGAAACTATAATTTTTGCTCCTATGATCATTGGCAAAAGAAGAATTATTATCATTGATAATACTATGTTCTTTTTTTGTCGAAGAATACACTTTAACTCTCTATAAATAATCGCATTCATTTACTCATTCTCCTCTGTATATTCAAAGTATTTTTTTTGAAAATCATCAAATTCATAGTTTACATACTCGTCGCATACTATTTCACCTTCATTTAATATGATTGTTCGATCCGAAAGCTCGTAAGAAAATTGTAGATCATGAGTAACTAAAATAATAGTTTTTCCATTGTTCTTTAAATCCATCAATAGTCCTTTGAGTAAAACCTTAGTTTCTGGATCTATTGCATTAGTTGGTTCATCTAGCAATATCATTGTTGGATTTGACATTATTCCTAAAATTAAAGATAATCTCTTTTTTAATCCTGATGACAATTCATAGCAATATTTGTTTAAATGTTTCTTCATCTTAAACTTAACTATTAGTTCATCATTATCCCATTTGTATTTTGTTTTTTCCCAAGAGCTAATCTCTTGAAGTTTAAGTTTTCTTTTACTGTCATATCATTGTAAAAACCACCACTATCAAATAAAAAGAATATTTCCGATCTTTTTTGCTATGGATTTATCTATACAAATTTGACCTTTATTAGGAATTAAATATCCATTTATTAAATTTAGTAATGTAGTTTCCCTACTCCATTGTGACCAATTATAGATCACCTATTTCGCCTTTTTTGAAATTTAAATTTAAATCATTAAATATTAAATTTCCATTAGACTTATACTTAAAGTCCAAATTATTAATTTCAATCATTTTTATCACCACAATTCATAAAATTATTATAAGTTTTTAATTAATTAAACATAAAAACAGCATTTGATTGTTTTAAAATAAACAATTATTTATTTATACTTTATAATAAATATTCTTACTATTATAAAAATAGAAATAGTCTTTAGTATCAATGAATACGTTGAAATAGCTGAATATAAGCTTTCGAATTGGACTGATTCAAAATTGTACATGTAATAAGAAACATGATGTATTATCGGTGGAAAGCTCTTTTATATTTGATTTTCAAAACTCTTTGTTTATTTTATAACACATAAAAAACTAAAAGTCTTATTTTTAGTACAACTTGTCATTATATAGCATAATTGGTATTAAAATGTTTAAAATAAATTAATTTATATAATTAATTAAGAAT
>NZ_JAIXHU010000067.1:0-7665 GCF_025671395.1 Paraclostridium sp. AKS73
TACTATTAAGTAATTAATTTATATAGATATATAAATAATTAATTATGATTAATACAATTAATTATCTAATAATTGCTAAATGTAATAATATTAGCAGATATGGTTAATATAAATCTAAAAGAAAAAAGGAGTACAATTTTATGAAGTATGTAATACTTTTGATTGGATTTATATTACTTATAAAATCTGCTGATTTCTTTGTTGTTGGAGCATCATCAATTGCAAAGGCATTAAATATACCCACTATAATAATAGGATTAACTATAGTCGCCTTTGGAACAAGCGCTCCAGAAGCAGCAGTAAGTATTTCTGCAGCTATGAAAGGTCAAAATGATATAGCTATAGCAAATGTAGTAGGATCCAATATATTCAATATACTATGTGTGTTAGGTATATCAGCTATTATAGCTCCTGTAAAGGTTCAAAAACAACTATAATAAAAGAATTTCCATTTGCATTGTTAGCGTCATTAGTTTTACTTATACTATCACATGATATAAAATTCCAAGGATACAATGAAAATGCACTTACAAGATCTGATGGTCTTATGTTGTTTGCATTGTTTTCTATATTTATGTATTATTTATTGGAAATGGCATTATCTTCAAAGGAGGAAATGGATGTTGATCAAGGCAGCTCTAGAGACCCTATAGCAAAAAGTATACTGTTAAGCATAGGTGGTATTATAGGAATTATAATAGGTGGGAATTTAGTTGTAGATAGTGCTACAAATATAGCTATAGATTTAGGGATGAGTGAAAACTTAGTTGGACTTACTATAGTTTCTATAGGGACATCATTACCTGAACTTGTAACTAGTGTTGTAGCTGCAAGAAAAGGTGAAAGCGATATTGCCATTGGCAATATAATAGGATCAAATATATTTAATATACTGTTTGTCTTAGGATCATCATCAATAATACATACTATACATGTACAACCTATCGTATTTGTAGATATGATTATTATGTTAATTGTTACTGCGATTACTTATATATTTGCAATAAGTAAAAAACAAGTCAATAGATTTGAGGGTATAATTTTGACTGGAACATATATAGCATATATGGTATTTATAATTATAAGACAATAATTGTTATAGTAAAAAACTATATTTCATATGAAAAGTATAGTTTTTTACTATTTTACATAAAAATACTAAATATGATAAAATTTGATATAAATCATTAAAATTGTTGGGGGAGAAATGATATGATATCGTTACCAGAAAAGTTTGAAGAGTTTAGCGAAGCTAGAAGAAATGGATTTATAAAAGCTAAAGAGTTAAAAGAGAGCGGGAAAAAATTAGTTGGGGTATTTTGTGCATTTACTCCAGTTGAGATACCAATGGCTGCAAAGGCTGTAACAGTTGGAGTTTGTGGGGTAAGTGAAGAACCTATAGCAGAAGCTGAAAAAATATTGCCAAGAAATCTTTGTCCACTTATAAAATCAAGTTTTGGACATGCAATAACAGATACTTGTCCTTATTTTTATTTTTCAGACTTATTAATAGCAGAGACTACATGTGATGGTAAAAAGAAAATGTATGAAGAACTAGCAAAAACAAAAGACTTACATTTAATGCAATTACCAAATAGCAAGCTTGGAAAGCATTCCTTTGACCTTTGGAAAAATGAGATAGTAGTTTTAAAGGAAGAAATAGAAAATAAATTTGAAGTTAAAATAACTGATGATGATATAAGAGATGCTATAAAAGATAAAAATGAAGAGAGAAGATTATTAAAAGAGTTTTATGAACTAGGCAAATTAGTACCACCACCAATGAATGGATTTGATATGCACCAAGTTTTATATAACTCAGGATTTAAATTTGATAGAGATGAATTAAAACAAAGTATAAGAGATTTAACTGCATCTATAAAAGAAAAGTATGAAAAAGGTGAAAGACCTGTAAGTGAAGATAAACCAAGAATACTTATAACAGGATGTCCTATAGGTGGAGTTAGTGAGAAAATAGTTAAAACTATAGAAGAAAGCGGTGCGGTAGTTGTTGCATATGAGCTTTGTGGAGGAATTAGATCTAATGACGAGTTAGTTGATGAAAGTAATCCAGATCCAATAGATGCAATTGCTAAAAAATACATAAATATAGCTTGTTCATGTATGGTAAATAATGATGCAAGAATAGAGTTAATAGATAGACTTATGGATGAATATAAGATAGATGGAGTTATAGATGTAGTTCTTCAGGCATGTCATACATTCAATGTAGAAAGTTATAGAATTAAACAATTTGTAAACAACGTTAAAAATAAGCCTTATATGGCTATAGAAACAGATTATTCTAAATCTGATACAGAACAATTAAGAACTAGATTTGAAGCTTTTATAGAAATGATAGACTAAGTAGGTGGATTTTATGTACAGTATAGGTATAGACTCTGGGTCTGTAGCAACAAAAGGTGTATTATTTGATGGAGAAAAAATATTAAATAAAATTGTTATACCAACAGGATGGAGTCCTAAGAATGCATCATTAGAAGTTTATGAAAAACTTGCTAATGATATAGACAAAGATAAAATAAAGAAAGTTATAGGAACAGGATACGGAAGAGTTAGTATGGACTTTGTGGACAAAAAAGTTACAGAGATAACGTGTCATGCAAAAGGAATACATTTTTTAAATAACAATATAAGAACAATACTAGATATCGGTGGACAAGATAGTAAAGTTATAAACTTAGATAATGATGGAAATGTATCTAATTTCATAATGAATGATAAATGTGCAGCAGGTACAGGACGCTTTTTACAAGTTACATCTAACTTATTAGGAAGTGATGTAGAAAGTATTGATAAGTTAGCTAAAGATGCAATACCACAAGATATATCAAGTATGTGTACTGTTTTTGCTGAATCAGAAATTATTAGTTTATTAGCAAAGAATATATCTAAAGAATCAATAGCATCGGGAATATTACAATCTATAGCAAATAGATCAAAATCTATGTTATCTAGAATTGACATATTAGATGATATTGCATTTACTGGAGGGGTTGCTAAAAGTAATGTTTTAGTAAATATGTTAGAAGAAAATTTAGAAAAGAAAATATTTATAGCTAATGATACTCAAATAATAGGTGCACTAGGAGCTGCAATTATTGGATATAAAAAATAAAAGGATGGCTGATAGCCATCCTTTTATTATGCTATAGAACTTTCAAGTTCATCTGAATTTTCATCTGATAATTTTGTAATTCCAAATCCTGTAGCAGCTAACGTCAATGACATTAGGGGACATAGAAGATTAAAAAATGCAAATGGTAAAAATACAAATGATCCAACTCCAAGGGTAGCACTCATATATGCTCCACATGTATTCCAAGGAATAAGAGGAGATGTTATAGTTGCACTGTCTTCTAGAGAACGAGAAAGATTTTCAGGGCAAAGACCTTGCTTTTTAAATGCTTCTCTGTACATACTTCCAGGCATTACTATGGCTAAATATTGATCAGCAACTGCTAAATTAGTTCCTATACATGTAAAAATAGTTGCAGCTACTAAACCAAAAGTTCCTTTAGCAAATTTTAATATAGCAGAAGCTAAAGCTTCCAACATTCCAGTTTTTTCAAGTATTCCACCTGTAGTTAACGCACATAACATAAGAGATACTGTACCTAACATACTATTAAGCCCACCTCGAGTTAATAGTTCGTCTACAAAGGCCATTCCACTATTTGATGTATATCCGATTTGAGCAACTTCTAAAACATCTTTAATTGAAGCTCCTTGGAAAAATATAGCTACAAAACCTCCAAGTAATGTACCTATAATAAGACCTGGAATAGCAGGTACTTTAAATATAACCATAACTATAACCATTAAAGGTATTAATAGTAATAACGGAGATAATGTATTGTAATTTGAAGCCAAAGCTTGTTGTATTTGTAAGATTTGGCTATTATCTATAACTTGGCCTGCGTACTTAAATCCAATTACAGCATATATTATAAGAGCAATAACATATGCTGGTACAGTTGAATAAAGCATATGTTTTATATGTGTAAATAAATTAGTTCCAGCCATCGCAGGAGCTAAGTTTGTTGTATCTGAAAGTGGGGACATTTTATCACCAAAGTAAGCTCCTGAGATAATAGCACCAGCTATTATTTCTTTAGGAATTCCTAAAGCACTCCCTATACCTAAAAGAGCTATACCGATAGTACCAGCTGTAGTCCAAGAAGAACCTGTAGATATAGAAACTATTGAACATATAATAGTTGTAGCAACTAAAAATATTCCTGGAGAAAGTATATTCAATCCCCAATATATCATACTTGGAACAACTCCTGAAATTATCCATGTACCAATTAACATACCAACTATTAATAAAATTATAATAGCTTGCATAGTAGAATTTATAGTTGATAATATACCTTCTTCAAGTTCTTTCCATGTAAATCCTAATTTAAATATTGCAACAAATCCACAGAAAACTCCACCTAAAACTAAGGGAATATGAGCTGAAAGTCCTAGTTTAGTTAAAGATATAGATAGTGTAAATATCAAAAAACCTAAACATAGAAGTGAATCGCCAAGCGATGCCTGCCTTTTTTCTCTTTTTAACATAATGTAACCTCCAAATGGTGTATTGAGAATATAACGGGAATGGAGAATGATACTAAAAAAGGTCTAAGAATATTAAGAGATATTCCTAGACCTGAAATTATAATTTGAAAAATATAATAACTTTAATCTAAAGATAGCCCTCCACATAAAGTGACAGTGTTATATATCTTATACATAACCCCAACATATAAGCTTTAAGCTTAACTTATATATTTCGGCATCATTACCTTTCCTATTAAATCATAGGTGCTTTCCCTCAATAATAGTACTATTTAATAATGCAACCTCTACCATTAGTTATATTCTGTTTAAATTTATGTATTTAATTATAACATATTAAACAGAATTGTAAATATAAATTTAAATTTTATGAAAATAAAAAACAGTATATCTTAAATAAGATATACTGTTTTTTAAAATTAGTTTTTAAACTAAAAAGTTGGGACCATATGTTTCTTCTATTTCACGTCTTAATTCACTAGGGTTGTTAATTCCATCACTCATTGCTTTAGCTAGTATATTTGCTTTATCATAAGGAGCCATCCAAGAGAAAATACCCCCAAGACAATTATCTATTACATATTGCGTTTTTATATAAATAGATAGCATATCATCATAAGACATAGCAAACTCATCGTCTTTTATTAAGTATGAAGCTTGTGCTTCTTTATCAAATTTGTATATATATCCATTTTTATTTATAAAATCTTTTCTAAGTTGATCAAAAGATTTAGTTACTGTAGCTCCTAGTCGACCATAGAAAGGAACTCCAAGTAATATTTTTTCTGATGGCATTCCAGCTTCGATTAAATTATTAACCATAATATCTACACTATACCCTGGTATAGAAAGAGGAGATTCATATAAGTTTGCTTGATGTTTTTGTCCTTTTTGACCTGTTTCACCAGCGGTAAAATCGTAGCTCATTAAGTTGAAATAGTCAATTAAAGGTGCTATTTTATTTATTTCTGCACTTTTAGTTATATATTCTCTTGATCCAGTACCTGCAACACTTAACCATTTATTAAAGCCTATTACATCTCTAATAGCTGTTAATAAAAGTGTAAAGTTTTCTCTATCTTCAGGTCTAGATTTAATACCTGCACCACTAGTTCCAGGATATTCCCAATCTATATCAATACCATCTAATTCATATTGTTTTATAAGAGAGTTTACTTGTCTAGCAAAATTATATCTAGAAACTGGATTAGATGCAGCATCTGAAAATCCATCTTGACCCCATCCACCAATGGCTGCAATCACTTGAAGATCTGGATTATCTTTTCTAAGTGCAAGTAGTTGACGTAAATAGCGAGGCGTTGGGACAAATAAAGTACCATCAGGTTTTATTTCTACAAATGCATATATTACAAAATCAAGTAAAAATGCATCTGCATTAGTAGGATCCCCTAAAACGTATGTTCCTACTAATCTGTTTATTCCAGGACAATCTGGATTAATTGGAATAGCACTAGATGGAGCATTTATTTGAGGTCTACATTTATTTTTAGACTTTGAATTATTATAATCTAATTTTTTCTTATTAGGATCTTTATCATCTATAAAGCATAGATACCAATCCATACAGCTCTTGTTTTTATCGCAACTCTTAATTCTTTCTTTTAATTCTTCATAAGTTTGAGGAGGTGGTAAAATTACTGGCATTCCAGGAAGCCAGTCAGCAGGTGTTAAAACATTTTGTTCATCTGATGTTTGAAGAGCATCTATTATTCTAACTATCTCAGGAATATTTCTTCCTGTAGTTAAAGGATAATATAGTATTGTTCTTAAAATTTGATTTGGATCAATGATAAAAACTGATCTTACAGTAGATGTATCGCTCATTTGTTCTGAAATCATTCCATATAATCTAGATATTTCCATTTTTCTATCATCGATTACAGGAAATGGAATTTCAACGCCTGTATGCAAAAATATATTGTATAACCAAGCTAAATGAGAGCTGTTACTATCAACACTAAGACCTATAAGCTCAGTATTTCTTTTTTTAAAGTTACAATAATATTTTGCAAAACACAAAAATTCTGTTGTACATACTGGTGTAAAATCACCGGGATGAGAAAATAATACAACCCATTTACCTTTATAATCAGACAGCTTTATAGGTCCTTGAGTTGTATTTGCACTAAAATTAGGTGCTTTAGTACCTAAGTTAGGAAGACATGGCAAATAAATCACTCCTTTGTAAAGTTATTCTTAATATTTAATTTATTAATTATGACCGGTTAATGTTACTAATAAGAATTGCTATTTTAATACAAATTTGTTATATTTATTATATTAGAACTATGTATTATTTGTTGTAATTAGGGGGCATAAACATGAAAAGTAGCCGAAAAAATAAAAAAGTGGCAAGAATTACTAGAACATTTTCAGACATTTCGAGAATTTTTGTATTATCATCTGTAATATCTGTAAGCATTATTAGTATTCTGATTTTGGTAAATGCTTTTAATGGGATATTCATAGGATTTAGATATTATATTATGTTAACTATGGCTATGGTTTTAACACTAACACCATGCTGGGTTTTATGCGATAGTAAAAGAATATTTGGAGCTAGAGTACAAAGACGAAAGCAAGTGGTTAAACCGGCTAAAAGATCTACTAGAAGTAGAGAAGCAATTAGAAAAAGAAAAATATCTTAAAAAAGTACAGGGTGCACTGTACTTTTTTTTATGTTCACTAATATAATAAATAGTAAGTTAAGGGGGGGTTGGATGAAATACGATATATTTTCAAGTAGTACGGTTGGGTATAAAAACAAAATGAAAAATAAAGGTTCGCAGGATTACTTAATTCACAAAAGACTTGAAAATGGAGTGATTTGCGCAATCGCTGATGGACATGGAATAAAAAGATGTAAATATAGTTATAAAGGTTCAGAATTTGCGTGTAATGCATGTGTTGATATATTAACGGAATTGTACAATTATATAAAAAATTTAGATGATGATGCTTTAGAAATATTAATTAAAGAATTAAAAAAGATAAAGAATAGAAAAATATTCAAAAAATGGAGAGATTATGTTATAAGTCACTACAAAACTAAAA
>NZ_JAIXHU010000068.1:0-6290 GCF_025671395.1 Paraclostridium sp. AKS73
CAGAAGTTAAGCTCTTTAGCGCCGATGGTACTTGGTGGGAAGCTGCCTGGGAGAGTAGGACGTAGCCGCGTAATCTTTTTTATTTTACGTGGATTTAAGAGGTGGTTGATATTTAGTTTGCGCTTGGGTCATAAAGCTGAGAAGATGCTTTAAATAACCACTTCGCTGCAAACTAAATATCAACCACTTTTTGTTGTGAAAATAAAGAAGGATTACGCTTGTACGGTATGGGGTTAAATAAAAAAGAAGATAAAAAATTTAATATAATTAAGTTAAAAGTTGAGCATATAATGATGAATAGAGATTATTTTTATATAATATAGATACATAGTAATTAAGGGGGATGTAGAGATGAAAATAAAATTAATAAAGCCAACTTTAGAATATGCTAAGGATATTATGGACTATAAACGAGAGTTTTTAGAATTAGGGGATGATTTAGCTGGATGTGGGAGCTTAAGAGAATGTTCTACGGCTAAAGATTGGATTGATACAATTAACTTACTTGAAAGTGAAAAAACTTGTCCATCAGACAAGGTAACTTCTAATTTATACATAGCTGTAAGGCTAAGAGATAATAAAATTGTTGGAATCATTGATTTAAGACATCATATTAATCACCCGGTACTAAGTTTATGGGGTGGTCATATAGGTTACTCTGTTCGTCCGAGTGAAAGGAAAAAAGGATATGCAACAGAGATGCTTAAACAAAATCTTGTAAATTGTAAGTCATATGGACTTGATAAAGTGCTTATAACTTGTAACCATGATAATATAGGCAGTGAAAAAGTTATAATTGCTAATGGAGGAGTATTTGAAAAAAATGTAGAGGTTGATGGAAATATTATAAAACGTTATTGGATAAAATTATAAAATAGGAGAAATTTAGATGAAAAATCATATCATGACTTTAAATAATGACTGTTTTACATTAATAAAAAATGGAATGAAGACGATAGAGATGAGATTATATGATGAAAAGAGAAAGACAGTATTAAAGGGGGATTATATTACTTTTATTAATAATGGTAATTGTAAAATCATTTAAAAGTTAAAGTTCTAGAAATATATAAATATAAGAATTTTAATGATCTATATAAAAAATTTAATAAAATTAAACTTGGATATAGTTATGATGATTTTGCAGCTCCTGATGATATGGAACAATATTATTCTAAGGAAGATATAAAAAGATATGGGGTAGTGGGTATTGAGATAAAAGTTGTTAATGAGTAAACTTATGTTTAAATAATAGAATTAAATATTTAAAAGTATACATATAAATAAAAACTGTTCATGAAATTGAAGTGAAATTTTCCTGAACAGTTTTTTATTTTAAGTAAAATTAATTTATATATTTTTATAAAGACTCAGCAAGTTTTATTATTCTTTTTAATCCTTCTGTAAAAGAAGATTCACTACAAGCATAAGAAATTCTTATATAATCATCCATTCCAAATGCTATTCCTGGAACAGCAGCAACTTCATACTCATCTAATAGCTTATTACAAAATTCTATAGAAAAACTATCGGTATAGTTTAAATTATTTTTTACCATAGATAAATCTATAAATGTATAAAAAGCTCCATCTGGAGTTACATAATTTAATTTGTTGCATTGATTTAATATATCAACCACTTTATTTCTTCTTGAACGATATATATCAACCATGTCATTAATAGAATCAGAACAATCCTTTAAAGCTCCGTAAGCTATATATTGACTAGTTAGAGAGGGATGAGATACTAAATGTCCCTGTATTGTTGATATTGCTTTAGAAATTTCTTTGTTACTTGCAGAATATCCTATTCTTAAACCTGTCATAGCAAATGACTTAGAGAAACCATTTATAGTTATAGTTATATTTTTTATATCATTACTTAATGATGCTATAGATACAAATTTATCTTTGTAACATATTCTTTCGTATATTTCATCTGCTAGTATGTATATATTGTTCTTTATGCACACATTAGCTATTTCTAATAATTCTTCTTTTGAGTAAACTGCTCCAGTAGGATTTGAAGGATTATTTAAAAATAACATTCTAGTCTTTGAAGTAATACTCTTTTCTAAAATATCTTTAGTTAGTTTAAATTCATTTTCTTTATTTGTTTCTATAAAAACTGGATTTGCATTAACTAGTTTTATCATTTCAGGATAGCTAACCCAATAAGGTTTAGGAACTAGAACATCATCTCCAGGATTTAATATAGCTAATAAAGCATTTGTTATAGCATTTTTTGCACCACTAGAAACTACTATTTCTTCTGGAGCATAATCACAATCATTTTCTAAATTTAGTTTTTCAGATAATTCATCTCTAAGAATTTTTAATCCAGGAACTAAGTCATAATTAGTTAAGTTTTCATTTAATGAGTTTATTCCATGTTGAATTGCTGCATTAGGAACAGATAAATCTGGTTCTCCTATACTTAAATCAATTATACTTTTTCCTGATGTTTTTAAATCACGAACTTTTGAACTTATACCTATTGTATAAGATGGTGTAATGTTATTTAATCTACTAGATAACATGTTTAATCCTCCTTTTTAAGATAGATAAGTATATTATATATTAATTTATAACAACAAAGATAACTATATAAGATTTATTGATAAATTTGTCAAAAATGAGTGAAAAAATTATAAAAAAGTCTAAAAATTTGAACATATTAGAAATACTAATGTTCAAAAAATGTAGATAGTAATTTCAATGCTTAGAGGGTATTTGACGATTATGTACAATTTTGGTAAGCTTATTGTAGTAAAGTAATGACTTAAAGATTTTCCCTTTGACTTTGTTAAAGGGGATTTTTTTCATCCAAGCATACTATATATAGTATGCTTAATATTTGCGGATACTATATATTGTGATGAGGGGGAATTTATTGTGATTCAAGCAGTAAAGAAAAGAGATGGAAGAGTTATACCTTTTAACTCAGATAGAATAACGAGAGCTATATTCTTAGCTGCGAGTAAAGTTGCTCAAAGAGAAGGTAGTGTAGCGGATTATAATGTAGCAGAATTATTAACTCAAGATGTAATTAAGCTATTAAATATAAAGTTTGCAACAAATACTCCTGGAGTAGAAGATATACAAGATGCTGTAGTTAAAGTTCTTATAGAAAAAGGACATGCTAAAACTAGTGAAGAATACATAATTTATAGAACTGAAAGAAGCAGAATAAGAAACTCTAAATCTAGACTTATGAAGTCTATAGGAGAAATAACTTTTGCTGATGCAGATGATGCTGACATAAAAAGAGAAAATGCAAACATAGATGGAAATACTGCGATGGGAACTATGCTTCAGTATGGAAGTACAGTGTCTAAAGAGTTTTGCAAAACTTACATGTTAAAACCTGAACATGCATTTGCTCATGATAATGGGGATATACACATACATGATATGGACTTTTTAAATATGGGAACATTAACATGCTGCCAAATAGATTTAATAAAGTTATTTAAAGATGGTTTTTCAACAGGACATGGATTCTTAAGAGAGCCAAACGATATTATAAGTTACGCAGCTTTAGCAGCAATAGCTATACAAAGTAACCAAAATGACCAACATGGAGGACAAAGTATACCTTTCTTCGATTATGGTTTAGCTGAAGGTGTATATAAGACATTTAAGAAATTATATATAAATAATATGAGCAAAGCTTTAGAGTTATATGAAGGTATAGAAGCTTTAGATAAAATAAGAGACATTGTAGCTTATGTAGAGGAAAATACAAATACTAAGGCTAGTATAAGCTTAGATGATTCATATATAAATTTAGAAAAAATAGAGTTAATAAATAGATTAAATATAAAAGATGATGTAGTAGAAAAAGCACAAAAGTTTGCATATAAAGAAGCATATAAAGAAACAGATAGAAGCACATACCAAGCTATGGAAGCTTTTATACACAATTTAAATACTATGCATTCAAGAGCAGGAGCTCAAGTTCCTTTTTCAAGTGTGAATTTTGGAACAGATACATCTGAAGAAGGTAGATTAGTCACTAAAAACTTATTATTATCAGTAGAAAAAGGTCTTGGAAATGGAGAAACAGCTATATTCCCTATATTAATATTCAAAGTAAAAGAAGGAATAAACTTAAATCCTGAAGATCATAACTATGATTTATTTAAGTTAGCATGTAGAGTTTCTGCAAAGAGATTATTCCCAAACTTTAGTTTTATAGATGCTCCTTTTAATGCTAAGTACTATGTTGAAGGAAAACCTGATACTGAAGCTACATATATGGGATGCAGAACTAGGGTAGTTAGTAATGTATGTGGAGAAGAAGTTGTAAGTGGGAGAGGTAATTTATCATTTACAACAATAAACCTTCCAAGATTAGGAATAAAACATGGAAGTATAAATGGACAAAACTTAAATATAGACGAGTTTTACTCAGAGTTAAATGAAAAGATAGATTTAGTAGTAGACCAATTACTAGAAAGGTTTGAAGTTCAAGGGAACAAAAAGGTTAAAAATTTCCCGTTTTTAATGGGACAAAATGTATGGAAAGGGTCTGATGATTTAGGTCCTAATGATACATTAAAAGAAGTTATAAAACAAGGAACGCTAACAGTAGGATTTATAGGATTAGCAGAATGCTTGATAGCTCTTATAGGAAAACACCATGGAGAAAGTGAAGAAGCTCAAAATCTAGGTCTAGATATAATTAGTCATATGAGAGATAAAATGGAAGAAGCTAGTAAAAAATATGGATTAAACTTCTCTTTAATAGCCACTCCAGCAGAAGGTCTATCAGGAAGGTTTACTTCTATAGATAGAAATAAATATGGTGAAATAGAAGGAATAACAGATAAAGAATATTATACAAACTCATTCCATGTACCTGTATATTACAAAATAAGTTCTTTTGACAAGATAAAGATAGAAGCTCCTTACCATGAATTAACTAATGCTGGACATATAACTTATATAGAGTTAGATGGAAGTCCTTCAAATAACTTAGAAGCTTTTGAAACTATAATAAGAGCTATGAAAGAATTAGGTATAGGATATGGAAGTATAAATCATCCATTAGATAGGGATCCTGTATGTGGGTATTCAGGTGTTATACCTGGAGATATTTGCCCTGCTTGTGGTAGAAAAGAATCAGATGGAGAGATTGGATTTGAAAGAATAAGAAGAATAACAGGATATTTAGTAGGAACAGTAGATAGATTTAATAATGCAAAGAAAGCAGAAGTTAGAGATAGAATAAAACATAGTTAATATTTAAATTTAATGTTTTAATGAGGGGGAGTATACATGAAGATAAGATTAGCTTCGCCTATTACTGTAGATAGTATAGTAGATGGGCCTGGGCTTAGGGCTGTTTTATGGACACAAGGATGCATACACAATTGTAAAGGGTGCCATAATTCTAAAACTCATGATTTGCTGAGTGGGTTCGAAGTAGATACAAGCACAATATTTAAAGAGATAGAAAAACTAAAATTGCATAGAGGTGTAACTTTATCTGGAGGGGAGCCATTTTTACAAAGTGAAGCTTTAGCTGAAGTTGCAAAAACATGTAAAGATAATGACTTAGATGTATGGGTATATACAGGATATACATTTGAGGAACTTACAGATAAGAAAAACCCTTCATATTTTAATAATTTAAATTTACTTAGAAATATAGATGTTTTGGTGGATGGAAGATTTATAGAAGCTAAGAGAGATATAAGTCTTAAGTTTAGAGGATCATCAAATCAAAGAATTATAGATGTTAAGAAAACACTAGAGCTTAAGAAAATATGTTTACATGATGAATATATGAAAGAAGATTTAGGAATAGCAAAGTAATAAATTAAAAAATAAGCATAAGTTTTTACTTATGCTTATTTTTTTGCCTTTTTTCTTAAAAAGATTTAAAAATATCGAAAATGAAATAAATTAAAATATATACATATTTATGGTGGATAATGTGGATAAGTCTTGCGTGTGTAAGTGTATATGCAATTTTAAAACTGTAGATAATGTGGATAAAAATGTTGATAACTTAAGGAACACTTTCTTTATTAAAGTAAAATTAAAATATAATTAAAAATAAAAATAAACTGTTGACTCTATTTTGATTAGATGGTAAAGTATTACTTGTCCTTAAGAAACGGACGAAACACAAAAGAAAAAATGAACTTTGAAAATTAAACAGTAGGTTAATTATATAAATTCTTTTTAAAGAATTAAACACAAACAACCAAGCCAGATATTCAGATAATGATTAGCTGAGCGATGGACAACTTTTTAAATTATATTTGAGAGTTTGATCCT
>NZ_JAIXHU010000069.1:0-6033 GCF_025671395.1 Paraclostridium sp. AKS73
ATATATTATTACTATATTTAGTACTAATATATACAGAGATACTTATTTTATTATTAAATTAATTATGCTATTAAGCACAGTCTATATTTTTGGAATATCAAGGCCTATACAGTTTTTTTTAGTATTTATAAGAGATATGGTAAAGAAAACTTATAGAAAAGAAGAAAGGGATGTAGATGGAAAAATAAGATTAATTGGTTTAGCAATGGTTAGTTTAGTCAATTTAGTTTTAGACTATACAATATTATTTTATGCACTACAGACAATTGGAAATGAGTTATTAAATATAGAGATGTTTAGCTGTAATATAGAAAATATAGTGGATATGCTGTACTATACTGCTGGTTTTGAGGACATAAATCCAGCGAGTTTTATAACAAAACTATTTGTTATGATGAAAGGTATAGCTATGTTTATGCTATTAACAGGCAACTTGGCTATATATCTATCTATAGAAAGCAAAAGTGAAGTAGATAACACTTAAAAATATAGCAAATCAAAAACCCTTATGCATGGAAAATATGTATAGGGGTTTTATATTATAAAAATTTCTGCTTAAATGTACTTGTTCAAAAAGGATAAAAATATAAATTAATATAGAAAAGTACTTAAAGAATAAAAGCTAAGAATAAGAATATATAACATACTAAATATTACTCCAGCGGATGATAAGTATCCAAAAATAAAAATTTAATAAAGATGTAGACTATTAAAACTACAATTGAAAAATTCACAGTTATTATATTTTGAGTTCGACAATAAATTGATGAATGCATATAGACTATCTAAAGATTAGAGTTTAGATAAAATATTTAGATAGTCACTTCAGATTCAAAGATATTAATCTATTCACTTACTATTAAAGAAGAAACTAATTATTTATGCTCTATATTAATTAATCCCCCTATGTAAAAAAAGCAGACGTAGGGGGATTGATATTTATAAAGAAGTTTCTCTTAAAACTAAACCTTCATTTCTTTCAAGTAGATGTCTAATAGACCATTCATTTTGGAATAACAATACTGGATTTCTATTTTTATCTTCAACTAGTATTGTATCCATTGTCATCGAAAGCTTATCTGAATTGAAAGTCTCAGGTTCAATCCAACGTATATAACGGTAAGATAGTGTATTCATCATCATCTCAACACCATACTCTTGCTTTAGACGATATTCTAAAACTTCAAACTGTAAGACTCCAACAACTCCTACTATAAGTTCTTCCATACCAAAGTTAGGTTGTTTGAATACTTGTATAGCACCTTCTTCTGCTAATTGTGTAATACCTTTTACAAATTGCTTTCGCTTAAGAGCATTCTTTGTAGAAACTCTTGCAAAATGTTCAGGAGCAAATTGTGGTATACCAGTGTACTCAAGCTTTGATTGTTTTTCACTTAAAGTATCACCAATATTAAATATACCTGGGTCGTGTATACCTATAATATCTCCTGGATAAGCTGTATCTATTATAACACGGTCTTGTGCCACAAACTGTTGTGGTTGAGAAAGTTTTATCTTCTTATTTCTTTGAACATGATTTACTGACATACCTTTTTCAAATTTACCAGAGCAAATTCTAAGGAATGCAATTCTATCTCTATGAGCTTTATCCATATTAGCTTGGATTTTAAATATAAATCCTGAGAAGTTATCAGAATTAGGGTCTATATCACCTAAGTTACTGCTACGAGGCATAGGTGGTGGTGTTATCTCTAAAAATGACTCTAAAAATGGTTCAACACCAAAGTTAGTAAGGGCACTTCCGAAGAATACAGGAGATAATTCACCATTTAATATTTTATCTAAATCAAAATTATCACCAGCTATATCTAAAAGTTCTATATCTTCTAGTAATTTTTCATGAAGAGCATCACCTAATAAAGTATTGAATTTTTCATCAGTTACCTCTCCAGTTATAGACTTAGCAATAGATTGTCCGTGGTTACCATCATCAAATAATTCTATTTGATTTTTATGACGGTTAAATACACCTCTAAATTCTTTACCAGAACCAATTGGCCAGTTTACTGGGCAAGAACGAATTCCTAATACATTTTCAATATCTTCAAGTAGTTCAAATGGGTCTTTTCCTTGACGGTCCATTTTATTTATGAATGTGAAAATTGGAATTCCTCTCATTTTACAAACGTGGAATAATTTCTTTGTTTGCTCCTCAACCCCTTTAGCAGAGTCAATAACCATTACTGCACAGTCTGCTGCCATAAGAGTTCTATAAGTATCCTCACTGAAATCTTGATGTCCTGGTGTGTCAAGAATGTTTATGCAAAAGTTGTTATATTCAAATTGAAGAACACTTGATGCAACAGATATACCTCTTTGTTTTTCAATTTCCATCCAGTCAGATACTGCATGTTTTTGAGATCTTCTTGATTTAACAGATCCTGCTTCACGAATTGCTCCACCATATAGTAGAAACTTTTCAGTTAATGTGGTTTTTCCTGCATCGGGATGGGAAATGATTGCGAAAGTTCTTCTTCTTTTAACTTCATCAATCAAGCTTAAATTTTGTTCTGTCATTTTTTATCATCCTTTATTTTAATTTTATGATTATCCAAATATAAAAAAACTATAACCCTATTGATATTATAATTTTATTGCAAAACTGTCAATATAGAAACGGACTAAATTATAGCAATAAGGAGATTTATTTAAGCTTTAAAATTAAATTAAAAGAATGATATTTTCTTTTGAATAAATAGAAAATATATTAAGTTGTAAGTAAATTTTTAGTATAATAGTACTTATTAAGGATTTTAAAGAAAGCTAAAAAAGAAAGAGGAAAAAGTAAATGAGATCTATAAATATACTAGAAGAAATTTCAGATGGAAAATTATATGATATTGAAGATATAGTAAAAGCAGATACATGTGGTTGTGATGGATGTAATGATTGTTGTCGTGATGTTGGAGAATTAGTAATTCTTACGCCTTTTGATGTATATGAAATGGTTACATATTTAGGAGTTGAATTTGATGAACTAGTAGGACAAAACATTGAATTACGTCAAAATAATAAAATTTTATTGCCATATTTAAAAATGAATGATGATAACAAAAACTGTAGCTTTTTAAATAAAGAAGGAAGATGTACTATTCACTCTAAACGCCCGAATATTTGTCGCTTATTTCCACTTGGAAGAGTATATAAAGATGATGATTTTAAGTACTTCTTACAGGTAGGAAACTGTCCCAAAGAAGATTTAAAGGATATAAAAGTAAGACAATGGGTAGGAATCGATAACTACGACGAGAATAAGAAATTTATATTAGAGTGGTATAAGTTTATTAAAGCACTAACTTTCCGCTTAAAGTTTGTGAGAGATGAAAAAGAAATTGAGGAAATTAATAAAACCTTATTAGATAACTGCTATCGTGTTGAAATAGAAGAAGGTAAAGATTTTTATTCTACATTTATGAAAAATCTACCTGAGGTAAAAAATAAACTAGGAATTATTTAGTTCAATTATATTAAGGCTGTAAATAGATTTATGAAAATATAAACTATTTACAGCTTTTTTTATAATTGAAATGTAACATATATGTAATATAAAAATGATAAATTTATATTTATTAAAAGGTAATAAAAAAGGAGAGAGAATTTGAAATTACTAAACAAAATATTTAAACTAATAATTTTAACAGTTACTATATGTTTGCTTATGTTTTCATATGCAAGATACATAGAGCCTTCTATGCTAAGGGTTAAAAATATAGATTTGAAAGTTAAAGATATAAAAGATTGTAGGGTTGTATTTTTTACAGATACACATTTTGGGAAACTATACTCTCAAAGTAATATAGATAAGATAGTTAAAAAGATAAATAATCAAAATCCAGATATTGTTATATTTGGAGGCGATCTTTTAGATAATTATGCAAGGGATTACTCTTTACTAGATACTGATAGTCTTCAGAATAGTTTAAGTAAAATTGAAGCAAAATACGGGAAGTATGCCGTGTTTGGAAATCACGATTATGGAGGTGGAGCTTCTAGAGTATATGAAAAATTTATGAGTGGAGGTGGATTTAAAGTTCTAAAAAACGAAAGTTCATATATAAATGATTTAAACTTAAACATAATTGGATATGATGATTATTTACTTGGAAATACTAAAAAATCTGATTACAAAATTGAAGAAAATAAATTTAATTTAGTAGTCACTCATGAACCAGATGTTGTAGAATTAATGACATCTTCAAGCGAGAATTTTATTCTAAGTGGGCATTCACATGGAGTTCAAGTAACTATCCCATTTCTAACAGATAAAATACTTCCAGTAGGAGCACATAAATATGTTAAAGGACTATACTCAGAAAAGAATGTAGGAATAAATGATAGTACAAAAATGTATGTTAGTAGCGGAATTGGAATGACAAGCATTCCGTTAAGGTTTTTAAATCCTCCAGAAATTGTAGTATTTAATATTTGAGCAAATTAGAATTCAGTTGTATTACATGGTAGAAAAATTTTATAGTAACTAAAAAAATCATATAACATAAAATAATATAATTGAAAAATCTAATTGGAGGATAACTATGAACAATTCAACTGAAAAAGTTATGGTAGATTTTGCAAATGGGAATGTAACTGGGGATAATTCAAAAGATGATGTGATTTTAATAGGTATTTCACCTTATAAAGGGAGTTCTTATGTAGATGAAATAGAGATTGTTTTAAATCAAGAAAATGGAAACTCTATATCCATTAAATTTCCATATAGTGGATATGATATGCAACTTTTTTTAGGGGATTTTACTGGGAATAATAGATCAGACATAATGGTAAGAGGAGGATTTGGAGGATCTGGAGGTTTTGAAATAGGGGTTATTTATAAATATGAAAATGGAAAATTAGTAGAGATTTTCAATCAAAATACATTTTATGATAACAATAAGTGTCAAGCATCATATAAAGAAAACTATAAGCTAAATATTAACTGTGGAGAAAATAAATACTCATTAAATTTAGCTGCAAGACCTAAAGACTATTTAAATTTAATATATACGCCTGATGGTAAAGTTAAGCCTACATATGAACCATATGTAGATGCTCCAAGTGCTATATTACCTACAAAGCAGATATATAATAATTTTTATGAACTTATTATTTTGCAAAGAGTAGTAGGAGTGGCAAATTCAGATACTTTAGCATCGATACAAACGTTATTGAGTTTAGAAGGCAGTAAAAATAATATAATATACAAAGGGTTATTATTTTTACCTGGCGAAGAGACTGAAAACTAAAATATTAATAATAAAAAAGCTGAAAATAGATTGGTATTTTCAGGCTTTTTTATGTTAGGTAAATTTTTATATTACAGATTAGATTTAAAATTTTCAAAACCTACCCGATCTATAAAATCTCTAAGTTTCTCTTTTGAATTAGCATTTGATTGATAATATTTAATAACACTTTTAAAAAGTTTATATGTGCTTTTTTCATCTAAGTCAGATGCTAGTACATATCCAGATTTAGGATTAGTTCCAGCACAACCTCCAACAGTTATAAACAGCTTACCATTTGAATCAGCTAAAATACCTATATCTTTAACATATGCACTTACACATGAGTTTTTACAGCTAGATATTGCTATTTTAGTTTTTGAAGGTAATTCTATACCGTAAAACTCATTTACTATTTTCATATATATACCTATTGTAGGGTATTTAGACATTCTACAAAAATTAGAAGTACAAACTGTTATATTTGTCAGCAAGTTTTTGCCTTTAGGAACACAATCAAAATTTAAATCGTCTATAACTCTTTGTAAATTTATTTCATCAATATTTATTATTGAAATTTTTTGGTTAGTTCCAATTTTAAGTACACCATTATATTTTTGTGCAATCTCACCTATATGAATTATATTTTCAGGTGATATGAATGGAGTTTTAAAATTTGGGGTTATAGTAAACTTATCTCTTGTACTTAAAGTTTTTGTTTTTAATAAATTTCTCCATATGTAAAAATCCTTTAATTTATTTTAATAATTTTTATATACTTTATATAATA